>JBARIA010000075.1:0-4002 GCA_049799515.1 Candidatus Dormiibacterota bacterium
GGACGCAGAAGCGGTTGAGGGCGGTGCCCCAGATCGAGTCGAAGTCGAATCGGGTGTACAGGTCCGGGTGGAGCGCGGTGTCCTCGGTCTCCACCCCGTAGACCACCCCCTGATTGAGGTCGGTGGCCCTGATCCCCCAGACCCGGCAGGTGAAGTGGATATTGGCGCTGTCATGGACCTTGGAGAGGTGGTAAAAGCTGCCCGGGACCTTGGGGAAGGGCAGCCGGTCACGCCGACCGTTGTGCTCGATGTCGAGGTACCCCTCTTCGATGTCGATGTTGGGAGTGCCGTACTCCCCCATGGTGCCGAGCTTGATCAGATGGCAATCTGGAGCCCGGTCGCGGATCGCGAAGAGCAGATTGAGCGTGCCGGCGACGTTGTTGACCTGGGTGAAGACCGCGTGCTCCCGGTCGACCATCGAGAAGGGAGCGCTGCGCTGCTCGGCGAAGTGAACAACCGCCTGCGGCTTGAACTCCGCGAAGAGCCGGTCCACCGCCGGGTAGTCGGTGAGGTCGGCACGGCGCCACTCGATGGTGTTGCCGGTGAGCTGCTGCCAGCGGCGCACCCGCTGGGGCATGGTCCTGATCGGCAGCAGGCTGTAGGTGCCACCCTCTCGATCCCAGCGCCGCCGGGCCAGGTTGTCGACCGCCACCACCTGGTGGCCCAACCGGGAGAGATGCATCGCCATCGGCCAGCCGATGTAGCCGTCGGCGCCCAGGACCAGGACGGTCAGGCCGCCAGCACTTGTCCCACGGGTCATCTGTAGATCTCCCGCCGGCCTACCGCCCAGCGGGCGTCAGGGGCGATCAGGTATTTGTTGCAATCGCTACCGGCCACGGGTGCGGTCACCCTCCGGATGTTGCCAGAGGGAGTGAGAGAGCGTCAATCAAGCTCCCGGCTGGCGCCCGGATTCTAAGCGAAATCTCAGCTGGCCAGCCAGCTCTGAATCTCCTGGTCAACCTGAGTTATGGGGATGGCGAAGGCCCCCGAGCCGTTCTCGGCGGCCAGGGTCAGGATGCCCACCACCTCGCCCTGCTGGTTGATCACTGGCCCCCCGCTGTTGCCGGGGTAGATCTTGGCCGGAATCCGGATCAGTCCGCTGTAGTCGGAGAGCTCCCCGGGCGAGGCGTTGCTGACGGTCGCGCTCTCGTTGAGCCCATTGACCTTGGAGTCGGTGACTGGGGCATGCCCGGTAGCCCCCTGGGAGGCCAGAACCACCACCGGCTCCCCGATCTGCGGCAGCGAGTCCTCAATCGGGAAGGGCTGCTCCCGGAAGCCCACGACGTGGATCTCTGCCAGGTCCAACCCGGGATCGTCGTTGATCACCTCGGCTGGGTACTCCTGGCCGGAAGCCAACTGAACGTGAAAGCTCTCGCCGTTGTGGACAACGTGGTCGTTGGTGATGAAGTCGCCTGAGTCGTCGAGTGGCCAGCCGGTGCCAAGCTCTTCCGAGGTGGTTCCGATCGCCACCACCATGACGATCTCGGGCAGGTCGCTGGCGGCGATCGCCGCCAGCAATTGGGCGGAGTTGGTGGGGGTGGGTGTAGGGGTGCCGGCACTCTCGGAGGGCCTGGTGACCGGGTGTACCGGGTGGTTCTGGCTCGACTCGAAGACGGCAGCTCCCGAGCCGATCAGGACACCCATGGCGACCACCACCAAGATGGAGACTGTCCGCCGCATTGGATGCCGGGCCGGAGGACCTTCCTGGGCGTCGAAGGAGAGCTGCTCGTCCAGCGGCAGCCCGGGCGTGGGCGGAGAGGCAGGTGGAGGGGTCAGGGAGGGATCGGGTGCGTGCGGGATCCAGGGAAGGGGCGCCTCGCGACCGTCTCCAGCCCCTGCCTCACCTTGGTCGCCCTTCCCGTGGGGGTCCGGTTCCGTGCTCACACCTCTAGCTGGCCCGTCTGATTGGTCCCCGCTCCCCGGACGGTCCCAAGCATAGCCCGGCCAGCCAGATCTGCCCTCCTGGTCTCCACCCCGTCATCTGGCGGGCAAACCAGGCACGCTCCCCACCATCCTGGGAACTGGACGCCCTCTCCCGGGGAGACTGGCGTCCAGAGGAGAGAAGGTGGCGGTGCCAGGATGATCGGGTAACTTGAGCTTCGAGCAGACCTCCCCCACGTCCGTTAGCAGGTGGGCGCCGCCGGGGCATGGCGGTGGTGCCGGGAGCGGGACTCGAACCCGCACGCAGTGACCTGCACAGCGCCCTGAACGCTGCGTGTCTACCAATTTCACCATCCCGGCCGCAGCTGGGAATCGTAACTGACGAACGTTGGGCTGCCGAAGCCGCGGAACGGGGTCCCACTCTCGGTCAAAGGCTCCAGTCGACCACCTGGCTGAAGCGCTGGCTGGGGTCCCCGACCGCCGAGACGCCGGGCACATGGACCGAGCTCTGGTGGACGTAGACGTCCACCGGGGTGTACAGGAAGACCGCTGGCAGGTCCGTGTGCAGCCGCCTGGACACCTCCCGGTAGGCGCTCTGGCGGGCGGCCGCGGTCGAGGCGGTGGCCAGTTGCTCCAGGGCATGGTTCAGGTAGAGGTCGGGAGCCGACTGGCTGAAGTTGAGCGACTGACCCGGTTCCAACCCCGAGCTCCACAGCGAGGTGAGATCGGGGTCGGGCCCGTTGTCGAACCCCACCAGGGCCACCTGGAACTTCTCCTGGGCGAGGGTCCCAGAAACGAACGGGGCCTCCGGCAGGGCTTTGACCTTGACCAGAAACCCCTCGGCATCCATCTGGGCGGCAACCCCGGCCGCCGCCTGGGGCAGCGGATCGAGGTCCGGAACGTCAAGGGTCAGGCTGAGGGGCTGGCCCCCTTTCTCCCAGAGATGGGAACTGTTCGAGCGCTTCCAGCCGGCCGCCTTGAGGAGCTTCGCCGGAGAGCCCAGATAGTTGGCGCTGTCGCTGGCACTGGCACTGGCAGCCCAGTGGATGGAATCCGGAAGTGGGCCGTACTGGGGGTCGCCCAGTCCGGCCAGGTGGTTCTTCAGCAAGGAGTGCCGGTCCACCGACGACGCGATCGCCTGCCGCACTTGCAGGTTGTCCAGCGGCGGTGACTGCTCGTTCATCAGCAGCTCGACGAAGTTGTAGGTGGTGATCCGGGAGTGAACCAGCCCCGCGGGCAGCCCCTGGAGATCGCTGGGGGTGGCCGCCAGCCAGCCGTCGACCGTGCCCTGGGCGAGCAGACCGTCGACCGCCGCCGAGCTCGGCTCCAAGAGCAGGGTGAAGCCGTCCAGAATCGGTCGGGGACGATAGTAGGGATTGCGGGCGAGGCTGACCTGGTTGGCGCTGTTTCCGACCACTCGGAAGGGCCCCGCGCTGGGAGCGAACTGGGCGTCAGTGCGCTGGCCACCGCGGAAAAAGAGGTCGGGCTGCGATTTGTAGTGGACGGCGGGCAACATCGCATCCTCGGCGGCAGTCGGAAAGCTGGTGCTGGGTCCCGGGAGCACGAACGTTCCGGCCCAGAGCGAGCTGGCGTAAAAGGACACTCCGGTCCAGGGGGCGGCGATGTCAGGATTGGGGAACTCAGACGACTGCAGCACATCCAGGGTGAAGGCAACGTCCTTGGTGGTGATGGGCTGGCCGTTGGACCAGCGCCGCTTAGACGACAGGGTGAACTTGTAGCGAACCCCGCCGTCCACTGAACGCCAGCTGGTTGCCAGTCCCAGCTTGGGTTCTCCGCTGGCCGAGGCCACCATAAGGCCCGGGCCCGTCAACCCACCGATCGCCTGCGCCACCGGGTCGCTGGGCGTCAGCAGAGGGCTCAGCGCGGAAGGCCCCACCGGGGCAACCACCGCCTCAACGTAGACCTGATGGGTGGCCAGGGTGCGGACCGAGATCGTTAGCGCGAGCACCCCACCGAGCACCACCGCCACGCTCCCGATCAGGGCCAGCAGGCGCAGCGGGTGCCGGGAGGCGCTGAAGAAGCCGCCAGCGGTCCCCGGTGAAGCTAGCTGGTGCCCAGCCGGATCTGTACCACGGCCACCAGGACGAAGGCGACGACCAG
>JBARIA010000076.1:0-34895 GCA_049799515.1 Candidatus Dormiibacterota bacterium
CTCCCTGGGACTTGACTTGAGCCGGCGGCCAATTGCGGGCAAGCGATCCGGATCTCGATCTGATCTTGCCTAGATCTGACGCAGCGTCCCGGAAGAGAAAATATAAGGTTGCAGCCAAATCGGGGTATAGGTTATATTTTAGCCGTGGAAAATATAAGGTCGGTGCCAGTTAGGCCGTGAGCTTTCATTTTCTCGGGCCAGATCCAGTCGATTCAGAGGTTCAGCGGGTCTTGACTCGTCTGTCCCATGGCGAACCCCCAAATAAGATTGAAGTTGCCAATGTCGACGTGAAGGAGGAGCCGGGGCGCCGAGAGAGCGATGGATCGGTACGCTCTGGGGGCGCCGAGAGCGAGGTGGCGGCCAAATATCTGGCAGGGGAGATGGCATGTCTGGCCAATACGCCGGGTGGGGGAGCCATCATCTTGGGGATAGCAGACGATGGGACTAGAATTGGTACGTCGCTCGAAGGGCAGTGGCTGCGACATCGAATCTGGCAGATAACCGAGCGCAAGCTTACGGTTGCTATCAGAGAATTTGACTTCGATGGCACTCATCTTCTCGTCCTGTCCACCCATGCCGCAATCGAGCCAATTAGATACGAACACAAAATCAAGTGGAGAGTCGACGACCATTGCGTCGAAGTTGACCCAACCACCTGGCACACGGGTCGCTTTCAGGAGGTCGGCTTGGACTGGTCGGCACAGCCCTCCGGACACACGTTTGGCGATGTCAGACCGGCAGCCCTTGACCTGGCTCGGCGTTACCTTGGAAAGGCGGAGGATGACACAGCGAAAAGCCTTGCGATGGCTACTGATCCAGATCTGCTGCGGCGCCTCAACCTAGTTGACAGCGATGGCAGACTCACCAACGCGGGCTCTCTTATGTTCGTCGCAACGCCAAGTGAGGGAATAGACTACATACGCCGCGACGTTCAGGCGGGGGACAGTACACTTCGTATCCGGAGTCAGCGGGCGCTGATCGAGCAAGTCTGGGAGGTGGATCAGGCTAGCCAGGCAGCCAATCGAGTCATCCACCTTGCGGCTGGTTTCGCTCAACGCCAAATCCGTGCCATTCCAGCAGGGGCGATCCGTGAGGCCATCGTGAATGGTGTTGTTCACCGGGATTGGGCCTATGCTGGACCAACCGTAGTGGAGCATGTTGGAGATGTACTAACTGTTACATCACCGGGCGGCTTCATTGGCGGTGTGACTTCCTCCAACATAATCACCCACCCTGCAGTGCCACGTTATCGCAGCCTGGCTGAAGCGATGTCCGCCTTACATCTGGCCGAACGAGAAGGGATTGGGGTGGATCGCATGGTTCGCGATATGCTCGCGATCGGACGTCCGCAGCCTGAGATCGTTGAGACACCTGGTCCTTACGTGCGCGTGGGATTAGTCGGC
The DNA here is from genome assembly GCA_049799515.1 of Candidatus Dormiibacterota bacterium. GTDB lineage: Bacteria > Chloroflexota > Dormibacteria > Aeolococcales > Bog-877 > Bog-877. The sequence continues at coordinate 1,404 of JBARIA010000076.1, forward strand.
GGTGATCCGGATCCCGTGATCATTCAGTTCCTCTCCAGTCTTCAGCCATCGAGCCTTGCCTATGACCTCGATGTGCTTCTTCTATTGGGCATGCTGATCCAGCGTGGATGGATCGATGCCGCGAGTGCTGCTCCGGTGTTGCAACGTCCGGGTGCAGAAACTGAAGGCGCAATTGCTCAGTTGACATCTCTCAGTCTGGCCATCCAGCCGGTGGTCGAACCAGTAGCCGGTATTCCCGAAGGTGACCCTATCGCCTATCGGCTAAGCGCGCAGGCGAGGAGGGAGCTTGCAAGCCGCCTCTCGTTCTCGCGCACGATTGATGGCAGAAAGAACGTCATCTTGTCATGGGCGGAGGCACGCCATCGAGTCTCGAGCACTGAGGCGATGGATATCGCTGGCGCGAGTCTGCCTACAGTCACTAATGCCCTCAAAGCCCTAGAGGAAGAGGGGAGATTGTTACCCGGGCGGGACAATAGGCGGGGAAGAAATTTCCACTACCTTCCGGCGCCAGGGTTGTCCAAGCCGTAGTCGCGTCGTCGAACCAAACACGACTTTGGCAGCTCTGAGACATCTGAGTCGCAAGCCGATCGATAATAACGGCGCGAAAACGCCCGGGAAGCAATGCCCGGGCGCCTTGATGCCGACAGGCTCCGTTAATTCGCCAACGAGTCGAGGGAAAGTAGCTGGGGACATTCTGACGAGGCTTGGAGGACTTTCCCAGCCCACTTCACCGATTTTTACAATTTCTGATCTCGATCGTCCGGACGCCCGAGATCAATCTGTGCCAACCTGGCTGTGCCCAGTCGTAGGTGCCTTTGACCCCTTACAGGGGAACCGGATTGGAGGTATCCGGGTGCCGGGGAAATGGCTCCGACCGGACGCACTCGTCACTAGAGGGGTGTGGATCAAGATTAGGGCTGGAGGTGGAGGCAACGGAATCGAGCTAGATGGCCAGAAGTAATAGGGCAACCCCTTGACTACCCTTCCGGGTTGGCGTAAGATAGCGACCACTATGGTCGGTAACTTACATCAAACCGGAATCCTCAGGCTATCGCAGATCGAACAGGCGATGGCCTGGCTAGTGGAGTCAGGACCATTGGTGGAAAAGCCACCTATTCCGCAGAAGATGCTCGAGCGTCTCACCAACCAGCACCGCATCGTGCGTCTCAGAAGGGGACTCTACATGGTGCAGAGGCCCGATAGAACGATTCCGGGTCCAGCCGCGACCTCCGGTTTGGTCTTTCCAGATGGGTACATTACCGGGCTCGCAGCTTTATCTCATTATGGGCTGACTGACCAGGATCCGCGAACATGGGTGCTGGTTACGCCCACTCGGGAATCACCAATTCGCTACGGCTCCCTGGCGATGCGAACCTATTCTTCGCCGAAGCTGAGCTCGCGGGCGAAAAAGGTGATCTCTATAATAGAGAAAGTACGTGTCACATTTGCGTCTCCCGAGCAAGCTATTCTTGACTGCCTACTCACCCAACGCATCGCCCCAGATCGGACCATCCTATTTGCCGCTCTGGTAACCGGCATCCAGCGTAGGTCAATTCATTCCAAGACGCTTGAATTGGCAGCCCTACGATTCAAGTCTGTCGCTCTGGCTCGTCGAACAGGCTACTATCTTGAACTCGCTGAGCAAGAGGTGACGTCCAAGCTGCTCGTGCGGGCACAGACTTCCCATGACTGGACTCCCCTGGTACCTGGCGAGGCAGCAGTGGACTTCAGTTCTCGGTGGCGGCTGGCACTTCCGGAATCGGCAGAGAGCCTGAGGAGGCGGAGTCGATGACTCCACGGAAGCTCGTGCCTAAAGCGCCCAACCTTCGCGTTGCCATTTCGACGATCGCTGAGGATCTGGGGGTAAGCTCAGCGGACTACGAGAGGGCAATGCTATGTGCTCAAATAGCCCAACTATTCTACTCCGATAGGCGCCTGGGACAACGAATCGCATTCAAAGGTGGGGTAGTGGCCCGGCTCTCGGAGGCGAGCCCTCGGGTGTCGCGCGATCTTGACGCTGTTGATGTTCTGGCACGTGGTTTGGGCGCAGCGCAAGTCACCAAGCTTCTGACAGACCGAGCCCGGGCACCGTTCATTCTAAGTGTAGATAGGCCAACCCGTACCGACCACCTAGCATACTGGCTGCGGTGCCGGACGTTTTCGGGGGATGTTATCGATCTGCGCTTGACTATCCACTGGATAGAGAAGCCCATGTTGCCGCGGCGCATTGTTAGCGTGGTGTTACCTGGTGGGCAGACGGTCCAGTTTCCAGCCCTGGATTTCACAGAGCGAGCGGCAGAGAAGGTGCGGGCTTTTATTGATCGGCATCTGGTCAGGGATGCATATGATCTTTGGTGGTTCGATCGGCTGCTGACCCAGGATCAGCGAATCGAGCTACCGCAATTAATCTCGGTAAAGCTTCTCCATGCGACGGGTTTGAAAGCTGGGGAAGCTCCCCGCGCCGCATTCAACCGATCCGTAGAGAACGTTAAGCCCAGTTGGGCTGGTGCGCACGAGTTGACGTTGACGGAGGTGTCACCAGAGTGGAATGCCGTAGAGATGGCGCTACGTCGGTACTCGAGAATGCTGTCGCGGTAGCTACCCGAACGACACATGTAACGCAGCGTCAGCCGTTGTAACTGCTAGGAGACACGAGAAAACGCCCGAGAATTGCTTCCCGGGCGTCTCCCTCATGAAACGCGCAAACGCTTTTGGCGAAACGCGCAAGACCCTCCAATTGAGCCTTTCACGAGTTTTTCCGCGAGATTGAAAGATGCTCATTCCAGAGGTGCTCCCAAGGCCCTTCACAGGGGAGGGTCCCGATTTTCACTGGATTTGATCTCAAGAGATTATTTGCTGCCACTAGGGTCCAGCGTATCACGGGTTGGAGTGGCATAGGAGCGGTAGTTCGCTCACCGGTTGCTCCGAGACCGGCCGGTGGTTATCGCACGGCAACTGCGGTGAGGACGGCGCCGAGCAGGACGATGCCGGAGGCGACGGCCATGCCGACGACAAGGCCGGGGACGGTGTTGGCGCGCAGAACGTCTGCGTCCGGCGCCACGACCGCGCCGGGACGACTCGAGCTGTACGCGCGCTGGTGACCGTGGTCGGCCGAGAGGTGATCTCCATGGAGGCCAGCGGGAGCCCCACGAGAGCCGGGACTACCCCACCACCAGCGCGGCAAGTCCTCCCAACGCCAGATTGCGTCGGAGTCCCTGGGCGTGCCGCATCGGGTTCTTTGCACGGACTGCCGCGGGCTCGAGCGGGAGCCACGCGCTTACTGAGGTTCGTGGAATAGCTTGACTCAGAGAAGACGGGTTGAGGACTCCACTTGACCACGACCAACTGGCTCAAGAACTGGCCCCCGCTAACCACGGGCTGCCGGATGCCGTGCGGGTAAAAGCTGAGGGGGACGCTGCTCGGTGGCGAGGTGTGCACGGGCAAGCAATAGACCCCGAACCGTTGCCCCTTTGAACGTGGAGCAACATTGAGGAGGGGAGGGGCGAGGCAGGCACGGGGAGTTAGAATGAGCGGGAGGTGATCCCGGAAGTGATCTCTGATCTCGGAAGCGTAGCGCTGGTTACGGTCCTAAGCGCCATTATTGGGCGGATCAGGAGCCGACCGAATCTTTCCCTGGAGGTTCGCCACGGTGCTTATCGAGACTTCCGCCACGCGGTGCTAAGGGCAGTTCTGGCCAGTGACCTATGGGCGACCACGCGACCAGGCATCCTAGGAGCGGAGTGGAGCTAAAGGAGATATCAATTCATCAAGACGCTCCTACAGATTAAGGCGACCCCGTCTTCGTCGCGGATAACCCTACTGGCGCTCTCAGCCATTTTCCTGGTTGCCGGCTGCAGTCTTGGGTCAAGCTCAACACACCACTCTCAGGCACGCCCTATCGTCACGTCGCTACAACTAAGCGTTCCGCTAGAGAGAGGTCAAGTAAACCTGACCAGTGCCAACTCCACGATCAGCTGTAGCGATCACGATCGCACCGTGGTTGTAAGCAGAGATATTCAGGGGGTCAAGATAGTGGTGCGTCTAACTGGATTGAGTAAGGCGCAACGCCTAGCGGTGCCACCCCCAATTGGCAACTACAATGACAAAATAACCGTAACCGCATCCAGTACTGCGCCCAGCCAATCGTTGACCTACATCGCAGGTGCTGCCGACGGCACCTATGGAGGCACCGGTAATCTGGATGTCGGCAAGCACGGCAATAGTGGCACCCTCAACATTGATGTTTCAGCACCCGAAGGGAAATCGCCGTCGGTGCAAATTTCCGGCAATGGCGCTACATTTGGAGCGGATGGCATGTTCCTCGCCGGCTCTTGGAACTGTTCATAACGACATACCTAAGCCATTTGCAACTTTTGCGACGCTAAGTAGATGGGGATATTCTGACGACGCTTGGAGACATTTTCCAACCCACTTTCCCGATTTTTACAATTTGTGATTTCAGGTGGGGTTGCGGTCGAGATCGGCGACCCACTCGGTACCGGCTTGCAGCCCAGGAGCTTGCAGCCTCGAGGCTGCAAAAAAGGTGGAGCGTGAGGTCAGGTCACAGCCGCTCGTGGGGAGCGGGCTAGCTGGTGGCTCCGCTGACGGAGCCGGGTGGGGTGGTCGTCCAGTGAGGCCAGGACCGGGAGTACCTCTGGCTCCGGATCTGTCAGCCCGGTCGGGAGAGACCCAAACCTGCCCGACGCAGACTCTCGCGCTCCGTAGCCCGCCAAATCCCTTCCAGCGCCGACTGTATCCCAGCTCTCTAGGCACCGGCTTCGCTGGAGCGCAGGGCGGCACAGCGAACGAGACGGATCACCCGCACGAGTCGATCGGAGGGACTGCAGCCGTGCGAAGCGGGAGCATCCAGCTCTGCGAGAAGGCTGTGCTCCGAGGGGCCGAGGAAGGAGGAGCTCCGCTCGCTACCAGCCATTCGCCAGAGCCAGCGGTCACATACGCATCAGCCCCGCTCTCGACGAAGCCCTTGCCAGTTTTCAGATCCATCGTCAGGAACGCGATGCCGGTGTACCAGATGACATACGGTCCAGCCAACTGGAGGAACTGAAAGAGCGGGGACGAATTGGGTGACCCGTCCTTGGGGACCGCCGGAGCAAACTCCTCTCGGTACTTCGAGCCTACCTTCCAGACCATCAGCTTGGCGAGTTCGTCCGTGCCCCAAGCCAGGTAAGTGGACGATCCACCGATCGAGCTGATGTTCTGTGTCCCCCGGAGTGCTCGTGGCAGCGTGGCCGGTCGGAGGTTGCGAGTGAAGGCCGCGTGGAAGGTAACTCTGTCCGCTGACTGTTCCTGCGTCCAGACGAGGTAGGGTCCAGCGATCGCAGGCCCCCCGGGCTCGCCCGCCGCCAGCGTTCGCGTCTTGCCGGTCGCGAGATCGGCAACGACTAGGCGGGAGGAGTCAGCCGCCGTCTTCTCAACCCAGCTCGCCATGCCGTCCCATAGGACGGGGGTCGGCGGCCCCTGGGTTTCCGTGGTGTCCGCTGAGCTGTCGAGCAAGCGGGTGGTCCCAGTGTTCTGGTTCCACGCACGGAGGCTCCAGTCCCCTTCGTTGTATATGGAGTCAGCCTCCTGCCAGACGACCCACGGCAAGTCGGCCGCGACGGCCCCGATGCCAGAGGCGTTGACCGGGAGTGGGGCGATCTCGGTGATCCGGCCAGTCAGAAGGTTCCCTTCACCTATGGCCAGCTGCGTCGACGAACTGGAGTACACCTGGCCAAAGGCGAAGTGGCCCGAGACCGCCATCGGACTAAGGTCGAGCCCGGTCTGAGGTGGCAGCCCAGGGGCGCTGAGCAACGCCTTCCAGTTTGCGGGAGTGCTGCTGGCGAGGCAGGAAGCCACCATCCGAACCGAAGTCGGCGTTGGGAGAGTCCGCCCCGCGGGCCTGACGCCAGCGACTGCTGGCTGCCCGCCCGAGCAGGCAGCCAGCAGCGCACCGACTACAAGTACGAGACCGAACTGTTGCCAGCGGCTACCAGATGAAACCTTCGCCACCCAGTAGCTCTTCCATGTTGGCCAGTGAATACCACGAGTGTGGTGGAACGTTCCAGCCACCACCGAACTGATTCATATAGGTCGCCGAGTCGGCGTAGTACACCTGACTAGTGTTCCAGTTGTACCCCGCGACTGCCACCCAGTGCTGGATCGTTTCTCCATATGGATGCCCGACCAAATGCGGGTACAGAGCCTCGTTGCCGCCGACGGGCATTCCTACCTCGTAGACTCCGGACGCGACTGGGGTTCCCACATTCACGTCCCATTCCAGGTCCTCTTGGAACTCGTCCTCCTGAGTTGTAGTCGGATTCCAACTCACGCTCACCAGTGCATAGGCTTCGCTCGCACCGAAGTCCGGATCGCCGACATAATAATTCAGCCCGGCTAGTTCTTGGCTGAGATCCGTGCCTGCGCTAGCTGTCGTTCCCATGTATGCCGCGACTGTGTACTGGCTAAGGCCGGTTGGACTGGGTCCGTACACCGACGCTGACATCTCGGACACGACTGCCGGCCCGCAGTAATAGGTTGTGTCCTGCGCATACTGGACCGAGTCAGTGGTGGCCTCCCTGCTGAATTGTCCGCAGCAGATGATCTCTGGTCCGGCCCTCTCAGCACGCGCAGCAAGTGGCTCCCAACCGTTGAGGCTTCCATCCTCGAAGGCCGCCATCTTGGCTGCGTTGACTGACGCGTCAGCTGCACCGGCGGCGTTGTTCTGAGCGATCTGTGCCGAGAGTGACGCCGGTGGACCGGTTGCTAGGCCCGCGGCACTGACGGGGAGCGAAAGCGCTCCAGCCATCAGGGCGCAGACAGCAAGTGCTAGCGGCAACGCCGAAAAGCGAACGATCCTCATTACATACCTCCCCCAGAAGGGCCGGCGGTAGGCCGGCTGCTATAGAGCCCAACATCGCGTCGGGAGTCGACTGCCGAAGTGTGCTCTCCGTCGCAACGTATGTCAAGAGTGGGCTGCAAGTCGCTACATGCAGATGTGCAGTACTCGCAGCGTGTGGTTCATCAGCACCATACTGCGTGAGTGCTATCGAACCCTACAAGGACGTGTAGAAATCGGCACTAGGCATGACATTTGGTATGCGGTGCCTCAACCAGGAGAGAACTACAGCAACCTCTAACAGGGATCCCAAAGAGCCAGGATCACTGGTAGCGCACTAGCAAGTCAGGAAGGGGGCTCGGGGGTCACGCTTTGAAGAATGCATGCTGTCGTCGGAAAGATCTTAGGACGCCCGCCTTCCCTGAACTCTACTTCTTCATCTCGAACCGGAACGTGGTAGCTCAGGTCATCAGCCCCTGGGCACGCTGCTTCGTAGGCGCTCCAGGGCAGCTTGGCCCTTCTCCAGAGCGCATCAGCCTCTCTTTCCCACTGCCTCCGGAGTTTGGCGGTCTCGGTGGACCATGACAGGCCTATCGCGAGCCCGGCGGGGAAGCTCGCCCCCACCGACCACCCACCTGAATGAACAAGAGCGGCTGCACGCTCGAGATCTCCCTGTAGCTCGCTGGCGATCCGGCGAAGTCGCTTTACTGCACTCGGCCGCCATCCGGCCAGACCCCGCCACCAAGGGCTTTCAGGTCCATAGGTGCGTACGGTCGCGTAGGAAGCGAGACTGACCGAGGCGTCGATCCTTGCGAGCACCTCGTCGGCGTCACTCTGTGGGCCTCGCTCGAGCGTTTCTGACAGCGCCGCGCTAATCTCGTCCAGAATGCTATCGAGCCCGTCTTCAAGGGCTACGTCCACGAAGAAGCTGGTGGAGCGTTGTGCTCCTCTGAGCTCCTCACACCATCCCTGTACTCTTGCACGGAAATCCGCGCTGGGTGCGTCCATCTTGCCTTCTCCTCCGACACGGGCTGCCCCTTGCGTCCAGCTTAGGCCCCATGACCAAGCTCGAATGCGTCGAGGCTTTACTGGTGTTGGGGCGTTGTCAGCGAAGGCCCCGTGGCGCTGACCAGCTTCCGAGGGACTCCTACTTGGTCGTGCCCCGTCGCAGACCCTCGAACCGACCCCGATACGCCCAGCCATGGCGTTTGCACGCATTCGGGGTCACACGGCACTGGACTTGGCAGTCGGGGCAGGCCGGGTCGTCTGTCAGATGGGTGGGGGGCCCAAAGCAGCCGGTAGGAGGACTCTCTCAAAGAGACCTCGGGGCCGGGGCAGTCTGTCGTTCCAGCTATCGCCTCCACGACCCGGAATATCGTCTAAGACCCGGGGGACGTGTGGGCGGGGGAGGACCTGGCCGCGGCGGCATCCCAGGGTCACCCGGTAGGGGCGGATGTGGAAAGCGTTGGACTTGCACTTAGTATTCCTCCCGTTGTAGTCCGTCGGACGACGAGATGGCACTAAGTCAGCGTGACCACGACGAACCGATCCGGAGCCTTACAGGAGGCTACGGCACTCGTCTCCGACTGTCAACGGGAAGATCGCGATGATACGGGCGACTGCAGGAAATCCCACGGCAAAAACTACAGTATCCTGTAGCGTGGTGTTGGCCAGCGTGACGCCCCTACCCCTTGTGATCCGCAACTCCAGTTGCGCTCCGCCCAGGTTGGTCCTCATGGACTTCGATGACGTTCAGGGCCCTATTGAGGATGGTTGTGCCACGGAAGCGCGCGATCGATGGCAGAACCGCCATCGTGACTCGCGCTAGGCTAGAGGCGTCAGCGATGGAGGTGCTCCTCCTAGACCGTCACCGCTCGCTTGGCCCTAGCGCGTAGGCCCTCCGTGGCTCGCCGGAGAGTGAGGCGAGGGCTGGTGCCACCTCACGTGCTAAGTTGCGGTCATCGAGCAGGTTCGTCCGATCCTCAAGGATTGTGGCGATCACTTTGCAGTCCCATCGTCACTCGGAGCGCGCGTGCGGAGCGCGCCAGAAGGAACTGCCAGGCAAACAGTGGGAGGAGAAGAAGCCAGATCAGAAGGAGCACAACGAAAGTTGGATCCCACGCCCGGGTGCCGACGGACTCGATCGCCGGCACGGCGACCCAGCCAAGGGAGATGAACGAGCATGCGGTGATCAGGGCCACAGCTACGCTGGCAGAAATGAGCTGCCAGCGATCGGAGCGACTACAGTCTGGTCCCGACTGGACGTTGCCGTAACGCCGGGCTAATTCTGACGTGAACAAGGTGAGGAGCACCAGAAGGGTGCCGAGCATCGCGGACGCGGCGTTGACGTTCGCTGCAACCGTCATGGGATGCCGAGTAAGGTACTTACGGGCTGCATCTTCCCGCTTCCGGGTGGGTAAGGAACGTTCTGATCGATTGTGACCTTGCGAAGTGCATCGACCGAGTTCGCAAGTGGCAGTAGACTGAGAATTCTCAGTTCTTCTTGGGCACATTGATATGCGTCGTCATCGGTAAAGGTGTACTCCCACTGTAGAGCATTGTTCGTCCCTAGTCGCCGCTTGCTACAATTGACTCTCATCCGGGTTACTCGCTGGCTGTGTAGTGCTTGAGCGTAGCAGGCGTTCATCGCGGTCAGGATCGCCCGCGCTTGGGCAGGGTTGACGCGATAAAGAACTTGGATCTCTTGCGGATTCAGATTGCGGTTGGCCCGAGTGCAGGTGAAGTAGAGGTGCTGCGCCAGATGATTGGTGAGCGTGCTCGGGACGGGGGCACTACCGCTGAGGTTTGCCAGCATTTGGTCAACGGACGCCTCGGCCGCTCGTTCGACGAGGCTCGTGGCGGACGGCGGCAGCGCGCCTGTCAGTTGTTGAAGGCGCTTTGCTCCATCTGTCTGTGGCTGATCCCATACCGTGTCAGCGACTTGCATGAGGGTTCTCCCGTGGGGTTTGAACCGATTTGAGCAGGCCCGGTCGGATCAGCAAGTCCACGAATCCCTCCCCGGAACGAGTGGCCGGCGTCCAAGACTCCACGCCGTTCTTGTGATAGAGCACTGCATGCGCCAGGGCGTGCATCGGCTTAGGAGGAGTCGTCGGCTCACCTTGGACTGGCACCTGGATGAAGCTCACCGCGAGGCTTCCGGTCAGCCTGCCTCCGATCGACTGGAAGAGAGATCGCGGCAGTTGTCACATGACCCCCTGCATCGGGCCATGGATGGACGAGCCGAACGTCACCTTGCCGACGGACCAGTTGAACTTACCGGTCTGCGGAACGCTCGAAATCTTGAGCTTGGCGACCGCTTCCATCCACTTCGAGGCAGTCGCGCCGCCGGGGACCAGGCCAGCCAGGGAACCGGCGTCGCCGACCACTGGCTGAACTGCTTGGAGGCCCTTGCCGATCTGGGCTAGCCACGCGTTCTGTTCGCGGACAGGGCTCAGGTAGTTGCCGCTTGCCGCCTGCTCCTTGACGCGTCAGCCGCCTGAGATCGGAAAGTACAGATACACACGGGCGGCGACGGCCTCTAGGCCCTCCCAGGGCTCCGCGGACCTGCTGGGCCCGGTTGCCCCGAGCAGCTGGCGCCACCACGCCGTCCGGAGCTGTGCACCTCCGTGCCCGATGGTCCACCAGTACTCGTAGACCGGAGCGCTTTGCTCCTGACTGGGAGCGCCCTTCTTCGCCGGCACCACCTCCGCGAAGCTCTGATCCAGCAGCGGCTCAGTCTCGCCAAAGAACTCTAAGTAGAAGGGAGTCCGTTCACCGGGCGGCTGCTCGCTCCAAGTCACCAGATCGGAGGGCCAACTTTTGACTTCGATCACAGTACATCCCCCTCCCCACGGCTCGCTCCGAACTAAGATCGGACTCAGGTCAGCCTAATCCCAAGTTGCTCAAAACGGGCATCGGGATCACTTTGGTGCCCGCGCCACCGCTAGTTCTCCCGCTCCGGGGCTGGTCAGACCTCCGCCAATACGTCAAGATCGGCCGTCGCCTCGCTCTCGTGGGTTGTACTCGTCAACAATTGAACGAGCTCGATCCGACGTCTGATCCCGAACCGAGCGAAGACCTTCCGAAGGTGGTAGCGAACGGTCGAGTCAGACATGAACAGCTCCAGAGCGATCTCGCGATCCGTGTACCCGAGTACCACTCTTCGGACGACGCGGTACTCCTCTACGGTGAAGCGGCTGTCGCCCGCGTCCCAATGCAAGCTCCTTCCAGGAAGGCGGCTCCGCAGCCGGGGTCCGCTCAGACCACCGCCCGAAGTGGCCAACCTCTCTAGCCCCGTGCTCTTCCGTGCTTGCCGTAGATAGACACCGTAAGAGCAATACTTTCCCACTAGCGAAAAGGTTTCCGAACCGGCCCTACACGAACCTGTAGTTTTTGGCAAGGGATGGCCACTCCGATGGGCGGACGGCTGGGTCATTCTCAAGATGCCGCCAGGAGTGCTCAGCGGATCGGGGGCTCGTCCTCGGGCTCGTTACTTCGCGCCCCAGATCTCGATCTTCGCTGAGGGACACTACAGTGGGTCCGTGACCGAATCGGAGGCGGTCGCGGCGATGCACGCTGGGGACGAACGGGGGTTCGAGGAGCTGGTCAGGTTGTTCGAACGGCGGGCCTTCGCAGTCGCCGTCGCGATGACCCGCGATCCCGCCCTAGCGGACGACGTGGTGAGCGAGGCATTCCTCAGGGCCTTCAGGTACCGGAGCCGCCTCGACCCGCGGTTCGGGTTCTGGCCCTGGCTGGTCCGAGTGGTGGTCAATGAAGCCCACACCGCGATCCGGCGGCGTGCGCGCCGAGAGCGGCTAGCTCACCTGCTAGGCAGGCTGCCGCACCCACATGAGGATCCGGTCGAAGCCGCGGAAGAAAACGAGTTAGGCCGCTGGCTCCTGGCCTCCATCCGCTCGCTGCCGCAGACTGAGATGGAGGTCATCCACCTTCGCTTCATGCTCGACATGGACGAGAAGACCATCGCGAACACCCTCGGCTGCCCGGTAGGCACAGTGAAGGTCCGCCTTCACCGAGGCAGAAGACGTCTTCGAGCGCGGGCTTTGCGAGAGCTCGACGGCTATCTTCCGGATTCAGTCAGATTGGGAGCCGACAGGCATGTTTGACGACGACAGCGAATTGGACCAGGAGCTTTCGCGGACTCTGAAGGCCTACGGAGACAGGGCTGCCGAGGACCACCCATCCTTATGGCCTCGAGTTCAAAATGGGCTTAGACGGTCTGGTCAGCGCAGAACAAGGCGCATTCCGCGACGTTGGCTGCTACCAGTGATACTGCTGCCACTCCTCGCGTCGGCTGGCACCGCGTTGGCTGTCTACTCCCACACCTCGCCGATCGTCTGGATCTTCCAGCCTGCATCCAAGTCAGGATTGGGGCAAACAAATCATGCGTACATACCTTCCCCGGAAAGGGTCTCGCTCGCTAGAGGTAGTTCGCTCCTGAAGACGCCGTTAGTCCTCCTTCGGGGCGAGCCGAACGCGCACCTACAGTCCGTTACCTTCCAAGGGGCTACTACTGCCGACAGGGCGAAGGTCGCCCCGAGCGATCAGGGATCGGTAGTGTTGGTCTATCGCATTAACCGAAAGACCATCTCCCTCCGGGAGTACCACTCTAGTGTGGGGCCGCTAGTCACCAAACTGAGAGGCTCTGTCTCCTCGGGAACTGGTAGCCACAGACAGGCGCTCTCGGTGATTACCGTCAGCGGGAGCACATACCAGGTCGACATCGGAGTCGGTGACCAAGTCAATTTCACCGAGTGGAAAACCGTACGAGGAGTACTCGTCGTTCTGAACAGCCTGGCTCCCCGGACTCTACCTCTCCAATACCTGCGCCAGTTGCTGCCGCACCTCCGCTGAGGGTGTTATGAGCCCGGCAGGGGGTGGGACCCAACCAGGCCCATCGGCGGCTAGTAGGCGTAACAGCTGTACCAGTTAGAGCTCTGACTCACAGGGACATCGCAGGCATATGGGCCCGAGGCGGTCCCAGACTCGTTTGCTCCGGTGTAGGCCGTGATTTCGAGGGTCTTCTCCCACCAGTACCCAGTGTCCTTGGTCGGATTAGCACCGATGTTCAATCCCTGATGGATCTCTTCACCGATTTGATTGTGCCCACTGATCTCCACGCTATCCGTACCGGCGGTGACGTATACCTCGACCTGCTGTCCGGAGGAGCCCGCTAAAGCCACGGGCGTAGTCAAGACGACACAAGCCGTCAGGAGACCTAGAGTCGGAAGTCGTCGCAAATGGCGAAAGTTCATTTGTGTGGCCTCATCAATGACGTTACTGAAATGCGTGGAAGACGTAGTTAGTTCGAAGCCAAATTGGATCAGCGCTCGGTTGCGAGTGCCACGCTGCTATGGCCCGCGCGGACGAACGGACTCGCGAGCTAAGATCTGTGCCATCCCAACCACACACCACGAGGGCTTGGAGCCAGGTGCTACGACACCTTCAACCGGGCGGAGCGTATCGCTCTGCCGATCGCCACTGGTCACAGATCCCGAGCCCGCATCTGGTGGTCACGGTAACCGCGACGCTGAACACGACAGAGCGAAATTAGGCCTGCCGGGCGAAAACTACAGCTACGTGTAGCATACGGCGCATTCAGCTAGGAGGGACGTTCAGATCGAGCCTGTTAGTCATCTCAAAAGCCGGTGCATGACGCGGCGGTGCGGTGGTCAGAACCGTTGAGCTACAACCAGGGGACGATAGGCTATTGACACCTACTCCCATCAGTCCTACGATGGCGGCACTGGGAGTGTTGCGTCACAGCGAGGCGGGAGCGGCGTACTCCTCCCAGTCAGGAGTGAAGCTGATGTTACGACGCATCAATCGGGCGATGAACCCAAAGGTAGTCGCACTGGGAGTCGCCGCTGTTGCATTCGGCGCGCTTCTCACGATGCCTGCCCTGGCCGCCTCGCCAACCGCATCGTCTGCCACTCCACAGGTACCCTGCTGCGGTGGCGGGGGCGGTGGCTATCCAAACGCCACGGTGCATGCTTCGGCGTCGAGCTACGATGTCAATTACGCGCTCATCGCCAGCACGTCGTCAGGCTGGCACTCTGGCACGGATGTGTATATGTACTACCAGATTGAGTATCCAGACGGTGCCTACACCTCTAATGCTTATCCCCTTCGCTCAGCAGTGAGGGAGGAGTTGGGGCCGGGCCGCCTGCCATTGCCAGAGAGCAGGAGGCGGCTCGGCCTCGTCCGGTCAGCCTAGGTTTCCCTGCCCAACATGCGCCGTACCCAGGGCCTCAGTGGCAGTCGGCCCATTGCCAGCCGGATGATCCCCACGAAGGCCACGGCCCAAGCCACCCCGCCGATAAAAGAGCTCCACAGGCCCCAGCCGAAAAACTTGTCGGTGAGCACCCCGATCACCAGCATGACCAGGGTCGCGGCCCCGATCGCGAAGAAGGCCAAGGCCCTCGGCAGGTTCTGCTCCTTCGTCTTCATTATCCGCCCGTGATCTTAATGACGCCGCCCGCCACACAGCTAACCACGATGGTAGTTACGAGTTCCCAGCCGCCCAATGGGAATATCGTCAGGATCAAGTAGGGCGCGATCAGGCCAACCGAGCACCCCTGCTCGGCTTTGGTCACGTCGCCCTCGATGTGCTGGCCCTTCGAGTCGTAGAAGTTGAACTTTCCGCTCTCGAGGTACGCCACCGATCCGCACGGAGTGCCCGGGGGCCCGCATACCTCCTGCGGCTGCCCTGCCGTCTCCTGGCTGGTCGCCGCCAGTAGCATCACCTGCGCCGGGGTTGTCGCCACCGTCGCTGCCGCCGGCCGGGCCTGAGCACCGGCTACCGAGGCACTGAATGCTGTCCCCGCCAGAGCGATTGCCGTAGCCAATCCGATCAGTCCAACCAATCTTCCCCATCTCGCGCCCATTGACGTCTCCTTCGCCAACCGAGCGGAACACTGATCCCGCTCGCAGTCAGCGATTGGCCCATCTTCTCCCCAATTGGCGATTTGTCAAGGGGTTTTCCTCAGCTTGTTACATCAAGCCTGGGCCACAGCCAGCGACGACTTCGAGGTAATTTTAAACTCAACCTGGCGAGTCGGGCGGGCGTTCGCTACACGGGCCGCCACGCTTGGGCATCTCTGGAACCTGTTGACCCGGTGCAAGCAGTAACTCCTCGTCCCACCAACCATTGGACGAGCCCGAGCGTCGGGTGTAACCTCGAGTTGTGCCCTTCAAGTGGCGGATCTTCAAAGGTGATCGACGGAGAAAGATCCTGCTCGCGGTGGTCATCCTGGTGGTGGGCTACCTCGCGATAGTGGCGCTTGGTGGTCCGTGATCGGCAGCCGGGGCGCTGAGGTGGCCACGCTCACAAGCCGCTGAGATCAGCTAGGTGGCGGCACCATGGCGGAGTAGCCGCTGAGTCGCGGAACACGCATGTCCCGGCGAACTGAGGCAAGGGTGGCCGGCGCGTGCTGGGTGCCCAGCCCCAAGAGCCGCTGGAAGGCGGCTTGCAGGTTGTAGCGGCGGTTGTGGCGGTAGACGAACTCGTCCAGGTAAGCCTGTAGCTGGCTGCGACCGACGCCGTGGTAAGTACCCAGCAGCCATTGCTTCAGGTTGCCGATTGCGCGATCAGCCATCGGCACCACATGGAGTGCTCCGTGGCGGATGTCTCCCTGCTTCTCGGAGAAGTGGGTGTAGCCGGCCGAGCGGAGTCCGTTGAAACCCGTCATGGCGTCGGTCTTGACAGTGGAGCCTTTTTCAATGTTGCGTAGGGCGAAGTTGGTCATGGTGGCCTGAGTGAAGTCCGGGATCACTTCCATCCGGGTGCGCCCTGAACCGGTCTCTGTGCGTTCAACCGCGACGACGACCAACGCAGCTTGGCGCCCTTTGAGCTGGCGGCTTCCCTTGATCCCACTCTGCCGTCCCCCGATCCAGGTCTCGTCCATCTCAATGCTGCCGCTGAGCTTGCGGCGCTCCGGTGCCAGCATCGCCCGGCGCAGCTTGTGGAGAATCAGCCACGCCGTTTTGTAGCCTAGGCCGAGCTGGCGCTGGAGAAGAGAAGCCGAGACGCCCCGCCGATCCGTGGTCATCAAGTAAGCCGCCCAGAACCAGGTCATCAAGGGCGTCCGGGAGCCGTCCAGCACTGTTCCGGCGGTCACTGAGGTCTGGTGCCGACAATTTGGCGCAGCGCATTGCCAGAGCAGGCGGCTCCGCAGCGGATACGCCTTACCGCCTCCACAGGAGGGGCAGCGGAAGCCGTCCGGCCACCTGGACGCCACTAGGTACGCCAGGCAAGCCTCCTCGGTGCCGAACTGGTTCTGGAACTCCAGCAAGTTCCTCGGGAAGTGGGGTCGCCCCATCTCACGAGCCTCCGCCTTATGAGTGGTGCCTTGCTGAGCGAAGGGGATAAGCATTACACCTCTAGCTACGCGATGGGGGAGTGCCTACCGTCAGGCGGCTCGTGCAATCCGCAAACAACCTGGAAGGCTCCACAGTGCACTGGAGATGGAACCTACCATGTCTTCGTCTGGGGGTACGCTGAACAAAGCGGGGTCGGCGTACAGGGCTCTAATACCGCGGAAGCGTCATTCCCCCTGAGCCCCGCCTGCTCGCTCGCGACCCCGGCGCCTACAAGTCAGACACCTAGTTCTACTCCTTCCGTCGGCTAGGACGCCCGCGCTTACCTAAAGATGCAGTGTCTTCAGGACCCAGAAGAGGACTTATACGCTAACCACGGCGATGAGCTAATACGACGGAGGTGCGTTATGAGAGTGATAGGCCTATTTGCCGCGGCAGCCGCCGCGGCGGCTGCACTGTCTACGAGTGGAGGTGTCGCGCTGGCGTCGGCCCCTAACGGAATCACTCCTCCTCCCGGAGTGTCGTGTCAATCTAAGACCGACAATCCGCATGCCTCCAAGACGTTGAGATATGAGTACGTCATCGACAAATCCTACTTGGAGAGCGGATGTACCGTCGAAGTCAGTAGTCTTACCTTGCACGGCATACTGCTGTTAGGGTCGCTGTCTAGCGGTCAACAGATAGCCGAAGCGTCCGCCACCGTTTACAATACCGTCGGAGTCAATGACGCTGTTTACGCTGAGGTGCTTTGTTCAACTTTTGGCAACGGGAAGTATAGTGCGAAGACCACCGGATCCTTCACCTATGAAGGCGAGACGTATCCCGTAGACCCCACGTCCCAGGATGACATCTCTGTTACAGGATGTTGACCGAAGTCAGACTGTAAACGCCTGCAACTTTGGCTCGGCCGCTCCTTGTAATCGGGGTTTGTCGCGCTGAGGTTGGTGCTCGGGCAGGTTGGCGCTGCCACTGTGGTTGTGGCGCGTAGTGCGTTGGGGGTAAGCTGAGGTAGTGCGTCGATTGAGCGGAGACGTTGCCAGTTGAGTCGTACACCAGAACGGGACTCCGCCCGAGAATGGGGCGCTAGACATGGCTTATAGGGTGCTTACAGGGAGGGGCCAGTGACTTTGCCCGCTGACGCGGCGGAGTCGGGCGCCGCCCTGGAGGAAGGCGCCTGGTTGGAGGCGACGGTGGATTCGCCTGATAAGGGGGCGGTCGGCTCCTTCGTTCCCGGTGGGTTTGCCGCGTATGCGAGACTCCTTCACCCTGCTGACGCGCACCGGTCGGCGGTTGCGTCCCCGGTGCGCTGGAGCGAGATCGCTCGCTGGAGTGGCACGCGGATGAGGCCGACGATAGGCTTCATGGCTATAGCGCTTCCGCGGGCCATGCCTGACTTGGCACGACCATGGCGGTCAGGGCCCGCTCAAGGCTCCCTTGCTTCTGGCGACGCTAGAGCACTCGTGGATCTGCTGAGCGCGTATACAACCACATCCCAGCGCTGCTGGTTCTGTGTCTGGGAGGGGTATGGGTGGTTGAACACCGACGAGTCCGACCTGGAAGCGACAAATCTTCGCCCGGACAAATTAGCCGCTAGCGTCCCGTCCAGTCCGAGGATTAGGGTCAACGGACGGCGATACTTTCTGTTTCAGGGAGATGTTCGCCTTGCTCTTTCACTTTCGGACCAGGCGAGACAAACGCCGAACATATGGTGGCCGGCGGATCACAGGTGGTGCGTCGTATCTGACATCGACCTTGACTGCACGTACGTTGGCGGCCCGGCAGACGTGATCGGGGCGATTCTAGGGGACAGTGAATTGGAGGCATTCCCGGCCAGGCTGACAGACCACTGGCAACCTCAGCTGCCGCCCCTATACCGCCATTTCGTAGAGGAGACGGCGGCGGCACTCGTGGCCTCCGGTTCAGCCAAACTCGATACACCGATCGGTCGTTTGGACGCCGACCTTCGGAGGAAAGGCCGAGGGCAGTTGATCACCGTCGCGTGGACCAGCCGCGACGGGGCACATTCCGGACACCTAACTGCCAACCTGATCAGGTCAGACATGGCGGCCAGTCGCGCTTACCTCGCACGTGGGCTCGAGGCTTTAGCTAGAGGCTAAAAGAGGAGGGTGTGCCGCGACTACCGTTCCCTCTGCCGTGATTCGCGGCCGGCGAGCCAGGAGTACGCAGCGACTCCGGTGCACATAGGAGTCAAGCGGCCCACTGCTTCCCGAGGATTGTTTCCATTGCGCCGGTCTCACCTACCGGCGGCGAGCGGTGGAAGCGAAATTCGGCGAGCAACCACTCTTGGCCAGAGTGATGCGGGACCCAGGTAACCGAGACGGCGCCTTTCGTCCTAATCGGCGCTCTTGTCTGCTTGAGCAATTGCACCCCTAGTGACTTCAAAACGTGCGCGTTCAGCGTCACTCGGGCGATATGACGCGGCGAGACTCCGAGAATGAGTCGTTCGAGTACCGCGCCAGCCGGGACCGTTATGAGCACCCGAAGTCGTACCGACGAGTCGATACGCACCCGAGTATTGTGGACCAGTGACAGCCTCTCGCCGTCCACAGACGCGGTCAGCCTCGGGCCCGGAGGAGCTGGCGGATTTGACACCGAGTGGGCTAGAGCCGTAGTGGTGAGTCCGGAGGCCAGAAAAAGGCCCACTATAGGCATCGGAGCGACACGCCAGCGACTTCGACCCATGATCACTACCTTAGACGCCGGGCGTCTCCAACTGGTTCCCAACAACCAGGGCAACGGCCTGCCGGGGAGCGCTGGTCCCCTACCAGCGGCTCGTCGAGGTGCTTCCGAAGTTGAAGAGGCCGCGTGACCTTGAGCCCTGCCTGCCCCAAGTAGGACGCAGACGCTCAAGAACTACAAGCTCGTGTAGTTGACTCTACGACCACGGCGACACAGAATTGGTTCCGATGCGGCGGCCCGCCTATCGACTGGCCTGCCACTAGTTGAAAGACACCGCGACCTCCCGCGGCGGTGTTCCTGCCGGTGAGGTCTTGGAGGCTCATTGGATCCCATAGACATCGCAACCGTACGCGCATTGGCCCTCGTCTTTGCGTCGGGCGCTGTACTGAAACTGCCCGATCTCCTTCGGCCCCGTCAGTTGCGGAGTACGGGGCTGGCGTCCATCCTGCGTGGGGGACAGCTGCTTGCGGCCTGGATGACAATCGCTGTCGGGGAGCTGCTAGTAGCCGTCTTTCTATTTGCGAGAGGGACAGACTTTGGATCCGCGCTCCTCGGCCTTTCGGTGGTCACCGTGGGCGGTGCCTACATGCTAGCCAGCTCCGTGATGGCACCAAACTCGCGCTGCGGGTGTATGGGGCCTCTCAGCTCCAAGGGAATTGGATCCTCGGCACTACTGCGCACCGCCGTCCTGATGCTCATCGCTCTGGTTCCCGTAGCTGCTCCCGCGTCTGGAGTCACTCTTCAAGGAAATATGGGAAGCTGGGGAGTCAGCATCGGGCTCGCCGCGATTGTGCTTCTGTGGGAACCAATCGTCTCGACACTTGAGTGGGGGTTGATCCCCGTCAAGAAGGCTGCACGCACCTTGTGGGTCAGGCGAGTAGCTCGCGACGTCGCCACAGTCCGGACAGCCGTTACCACAAGCCAGGCCTGGGCAATGTTCGATCGCTTGATCGTCGCCATCGGTGACTCTGCGCCAGAGGTATGGATCGATGGCCCTAGCGTGTTCGCCGCATACCCGGCGATGCGTGATGGACGGCCGGTGGCGGCAGTCTTCTATCTGAAGTACAGAGTGCTACGCTCACGGCCCGAGCAAGTCTTCGGGTCTCTAGTAGATGAGGAAGGTCTAACGACGTCAACCGACGGTGTGCTCGCAGCGTCACATGGAGATTTCCGATGGGCAAGACCACAGACACCGTGACTGGCCGAGACGAGGCAGCCGGTCAGAGGCAGGGCCACACAATTCCACGCCGAAAGTTTCTCCAGCAAGCCGTGCTTGGTGCGGCGGCAATGTATGCCGCGCCGACGCTGGGTGGCGGACTCTTCGGCAGAGCCGGGATCGTTGCCGCCAAATCGAGACTCCCGAGGAGTACCAGTGCTAAGCTAGTGGATTCGTCTACGGGCCTCTACTCGTTTCAAGCGCCAGTACTGGGGATATCGGGCAGTTCGATGGCGGTCGAGCTCAATGGAAGCGTGCGGACCTTCGACCTGAGTTCAACTACAGAACTATGGGACCTGACCTCCACTGCTGCGATGCCTAGAGTCGGCGACACAATACTGACACGTGGAACCATTCCAGGAATGCCGAGCAGCGTTTGGTATAACATCATCGCGCTACGCGGGGTCGTGGCTGCGTCTAGCGGAGGATCGTACGAAATCAGGGTAGGGAGCCCAGGTCAGTGCCACGGACAGACTATCGGCCTCACCCCGTGGTCGGGAGCGGAGTGGTCCAACTTGCAGCCGGGTGGCCTAACGAGCGCCATCCTGTATCCCGGAGACGCCGTCGATGTGATCGGCGGAGATCGAGGAGGCGCCGTCATCGCGACCAAAATCGGGTTTCTACGAGCGGGGGTCGTCCTGCCGACAGCTGTTTCACCGCCCCAGATAGTGCAGGGCCCAGACGACATTTGCTACATGTACTGGTACGGTAACAGTTCGTACTTTGACTGCCCAACAGGTACCGGCGCGTGCGGAACTTGCTCTACTAGCAACAACGCACAGGGAGCATGGCCCTACGTCTTAGACCATTGCAACTACGAGTGCACAAGTCAATGTGGCCTCTACTGCGGCGATGGCTTCTACCTCTGGCCATGCGCTGGCGACACCTCGTATGGCATCTCCATCGCCGATAACGGCCCTTGTCAAGCGTCGACCGGATCATGTCCGTGCAGCCCGACTCTCTGCTCGCAGGGATGCGGCGATGATCCGTGCGGCCTAGACTATACGGATCGTATCTGCGATCTAACTGCACCGACCTTTGCGCGGTTCGCGTCCCCGACCAAGGGTTGCCTGTCGGTCCGGGTGGGAATTGCAGTCGAATGTGGATCGTATTGTCCGTACTGATCTTCTGTACTGACCGGAAGTAGGAGCTGGCTCGTGACGGATCGGGCGGCATACCCGTGGCACCGAGTGAGGGCCGCTATTTGCTGGGTCGCATGTGTATTGACTTTGTCGGGGTGTTCAACGGCTGCCACTCACCAAAGGCCGCAGGACAAACCTTCTCCATCGACGTCGCCCGCGGCGAGCGTTGCATTCTCTCCCGCCACATATCCGCCTCCGGTGGAGCCTAATAGTGCGCTATTGAGCTATTGTCCGAGCGACATTGGCCTAGTAGGGAATCCAGCTGCAACCGCGGAGACCTTCTCCTCCTTGCTGACGGAGCAGCTGAGGGCGAAGTCGCTTCCGGTCGACTTGGAGCTCTACGACATGGCGGCCTGGCCAGAGGCGGCTACTTCCTGGGGTGGCTACGTTCCCATCTCCTGGCGGAAGCGTGGATATAGAGTGGCGGATCTTAAGGTAGTGGCGGCTTGGTCTGGCGGCATAGGTCAACTAGGCACGTTGATCTCGAGCAGTTGTGGGACCGCCACACTGAGTGCCTCCTGGGCAGTCTTTTATTGCAGTCCACTGACATCGTTTGGTTCCTGCGACCCAGCGACCACCGCAAGCGCTGTCTTCATCGACCGCGGAGGCACATGGCTGGAGTGGTATGTGGCCAGCGGGTATCAGGGCTGAGGAGGGCAGAGCGTCGTGTAGCGACACGAGGGTGTGGCCGTGGGTGCGCGGTCGCGATATGCCTTGCCGTGCTAGTGTCTTGCTTCTGAAGTAGCGGTTAATATAGTGGAGCTTGTACCAGTATTCTGAGGGCTCCAGCATGCAAGGCACCCGTGGCCGTCCCAAGGCAGCGCTCGTTCTCAGCGCCGAGGATCGCGAGACCCTGGAGCGCTGGACGCGCCGGCGAACTACGTCCCAGGCATTGGCGTTGCGTTCGCGCATCGTGTTGGGTTGTTCGACTGGTATGAGCAACATCGCGGTCGCGGAGAAGCTGCGCGTCACCAACGCCACCGTGGGGCGATGGCGGGCTCGGTTCGTGGCTCGTGGCCCAGCCGGACTGCTGGACGAGCCTCGTAGCGGTGCTCCGCGCCGGATCAGCGACGCGAAAGTCGAAGAGGTGGTAGTGCGGACTTTGGAGTCGACGCCGCGGGACGCCACCCACTGGACTACTCGGGGCATGGCCAAGGCGGTGGGCCTCAGCGACACCACCGTGCTGCGGATCTGGCGCGCCTTCGGGCTGCAGCCGCACCGCAGCGACACCTTCAAGCTGTCTACCGATCCCCAGTTGGTGGAGAAGGTGCGTGACATCGCCGGCCTCTATCTCAATCCTCCCGAGGGGGCCATCGTTCTCTGCACCGACGAGAAGAGCCAGATCCAGGCGCTCGACCGCACCCAGCCCATCCTGCCGATGCGTCCGGGGTTGCCCGAGTTGCGCACTCACGATTACCGCCGGCACGGCACCACCTCGCTGTTTGCCGCTCTCGACGTGGCCACCGGCAAGGTCATCGGTGCAACCCATCGCCGCCACCGCTCCACTGAGTTCCGCAGCTTTCTCGACCGCATCGACGGCGAGGTGCCGGACCAGCTCGACGTCCACCTGGTGCTCGACAACTACGCCACCCACAAGACCCAATTGATCCACCGCTGGCTACTGTTGCACCCGCGGTTCCACCTCCACTTCACGCCGACCTACAGTTCTTGGATCAATCAGGTGGAGCGCTGGTTCGCGACCCTCACCGACAAGCAAATCCGCCGGGGAACTCATCGCAGCACGCGAGCCCTGGAAGACGCCATCCGGCTCTACCTCTCCGTGTACAACGAGGATCCCAAGCCCTTCGCCTGGGTCAAGACCGCAGACCAAATTCTCGCCAGCATCGCTCGCTTTTGTCTCAACACTTCAGAAGCAGGACACTAGCAGAGGCAGATGGTCTACGGGCGAAGCGAGGTAGCTAGTCGCCTTCCACCGTCTCGGCGCCAGACGTGCCGGGTGAACCACCCCAGGGTGTTGTAGAGACTCTGGTTAGTGTGAAGCTGCCCGCAGAGCAGGGGCCTGCTCATGGTAGTGGTCGTTGGCCGCCCGGGTCGAGTTACCAAGCAAAAACCTCGTAAATCTGTGCAAGTGACCACAGTGAACGTCACCTCAGGTCCTCTTGAATTGCGACGTTGAGTGCTAGCCTCGGAGCGGGCTCGGCAACACGTATATGCCGTGGCAGCCATCAAAGACCAGTTCCTGCCCCCCGGTCAGCCGATCCACCGTGCGCCGTTCCAGCGTAGCACCAAGGGCTGGACTGATCCTTCGGGCGTGGTGGTCTGCCCGACTATCCAAGCCTCAGAGGAACTGACGCTCTCGACCGCATTGAGTCGCGCAGACGAAGCGTGGGCCGATGCCGGCAACGCGACGCCCGTCCAGCTGACTCCATCCCAACGGTCTGCGAGTTGTCCCGCCGCGGTCGCCGAGCCCGCGCCTATCGCCCACCCAGTACTAGGTGAGGACATACTCAGGGCTTGGTACGAGGCGAAGCCAAGCGAGGGCGGAGACGCGAAAGGAGTCCAGTCTGTTCCGTTCCAGTGACACAATAGAGGCTGATTCGCGAGGGAAGCTCCCTCACCCCCCAAGGGTCCACCGGCCGCCCATCCATCGGACGACCCCAGATCGCTGACCGACCGCAGGCTCGACCCGTTAGGAGCGACGCTGGGATTCGGCGAAGCCTCCCGGACCCAGATCCAGCCGGTCCACCTAAGAGTCAAGGTCTGTCCCTGCGCAGACGAGCCAACGATCCACGCGCTGTCGGACCCTGAAGCACTGACCGCACTGAGCTCGGTGTTGTAGAGTGCCGCACTCCCTAGGACGGCCTTCAGGCTAACGCGAGTCCACGTCTTGCCTTGCCACCTTAGTACCTCTGGATACGACCCGTTGAGTTCTCCAACAGCCCATACGTCATCAGCGGAAGCAGCGCTGACACTCAAGAGGACAATCCCGCCGTCACTTCTCAGACCCGAGGAGACATCTGACCAGCGTCGTCCGTTCCAATGGAGAGCTAGTGGACGCGGCTCACCGTTAGCACGGGCCTGCACTGCCTCGTAAGGGGTATATGCGCCAACGGCCCACGCGTCTGTCTCGGAGACGGCCCATACCGCGTTCAGCTCGTTAGAGTCACCCCGTGGGTTTTCTTGATCCCCTCCAACGTTGGGAGTAGCGACTCGTCTCCAACCGGTAGAACTTAGTCGCAGGGCGAGGGTTCGCTGCAGTGCCTTGCCAGAACCCATCGTTGCCCCGACAGCCCACGCCTGTAGATGGCTATACGCACTAACTCCGGTCAGAGTCCCGTTGACTGCTGCGCCGGAATCTGACTGAAGCGCCGCCGCCGGAGAGGGAGCCTCCACGGATCCAGCCTCGGCGATACCTGGCACCCACCAAAGGGCTATGCACGATGCCACCATGAGTGTCGCCAGTTGGGCGAGTCTTAAATGCCGACCGTTCACGCCCTTAGTCTATTCCAAGTTCCACACGGTTCTCTACAGCGAGCTGAGCCTGGCAGGGACTGGGGCTCTCATCAGACCCGAGCCCCAGTCCCACAATAGCCTGCGAGGTTTCTTCTACGCGATGCTCACGAGAAGCGATTTGAATCTATCTGGTCGTAGTCTGACGATCCTGATGACCACTGCCACATAAGAGCCGTGTTAGAGCTCGAGGAAAGTCCGCCAAAGAACTGCGCCGTGGAACCAGCATCGGCAGTCCAACCTTGTGCGCAAGTGGTAGCTGAGGCTTGGTAATCTTCATAAGTCCACTCCCAGTCGCCTGCCAGACCGTCATACGCGCCGGTGTAGACGTTCCAGGCACCCGTGGCCGAGTAAATTCCCGCAGTGATGCCTTCGTCAAGTGCATTCACCTCCTGGAAGAACCCACCAAACACCTCCTCGTCTGCCAAGGCTTCAGCGCTCGTCGGTGACGTGTACCACCCGTAGCTTGAGCCGCCTTCGACGTCCGCCCAAATGATCGTGAAGGGCATGCGGTGAACACCTCCGTCGTACCAGGACTGCCAGTCTTCGAGTGCCCACTCTGCCTGCTGGACTCCCCAGTTATACGGACTATCGCCAGCTCCACCACCGACTGTGAGAGCCGGTCCATACATGTACCAGTAACCGCCGCTCCCGTTTCCGTAACCATACGTGAAATGGTTGGTGTCCGCATCCGCGGCAGCCGTGGCATTCCACGTGTAGATGCTGGTCCCGTTCCCCGACGGATTAGACGCTGAGACGTAGTCGGCGCCGCCGATCTTTCCGATGTAGCCTCCGTAGTTGCCAGCACCCGCGCACGTAGCCTCCTTGAAGGGGCCAGACCCAGTGGGCGCTGGACCTCCGCTGTCGGATCCCCACCAAAATCCGGATGGTGAGTCGCCAGCTAGAGCGGTCATGGGGACGGCGAGAAGGCACATGAGCGCAATACCCAGTGCGCCAATGACTCGTATCCGGGTCGTCAGCTTGATGGCAGTCGGGCTTTGGGCCCTCTTTGCGCGCCGGATTGGAAGCCTGTTCACGGTAGGGATATTCCAGACATAATCGGCGAGACTGTGATCTGGCTTGTGCATGGAGCGAAGTCAGTCGGCATATCAATCGTTCCGGCAGCTCCGGGCAGGCCAATCACCAACTCCGAAGCTTGTGGGCACGCGACCACGGCGGCTGCGTCGCTGTACACTAGGACGAACGAAGCGGAGGCCCCGGGAGCGAGCTCGACCTGGTTGGGCACGGCACTGACACCCGGAATGCTGAAGCTTCCATCCTGCTGAACCGTAGCCAGCGCGGAGTCCCCCAAGCCCTGGAACTGGACGGTAGGGGTGCCCTCAAGGTCGCACCCGGAGGCGCCCACGTTGGTCAGTACGATCATCCAGACCGACGTGGCCATACCGGAATAGTTCTGTCCGGGCGCGACCGCTAACGCTGTACTCGCGCAGTCGCTAGCTCCACTTGGAGCTGTTGCCGATGGGCTAGCACTCGGCGGGGGCGTCGGACTCACGGACGGACTAGCCGTTGGGGATGAGCTTGGGGACAATGTAGCGGCCGCAGCCGCAAGTTGTGCAGAGCTTTCCGGACCGGCCGCATGTACGGCCAGCCCCATCAACCCTAGCGCCGCTAGAGACAGGGCGCCCGCGACACCTCCCGCTCGCCACTTACCTGATTTCAAGTTGATTCCTCCTGCTGCCTTCGTCGTGGACTTTGACACGAGGGTCCAATCGAGGCGAGTGCTCTATGGGACTCCACGCCCACACTTTCGTCACGCCGCTCCTAGACACGCTACGAATGCAAGGTACGAAGCTCTAGTTGCTGCGCTTATCCGTCTCGCAAATACCTACCTCCAAAGACACGTTATGTGGCTGCGGGCGTCGGTTGCGGCACCGTAGGCTCGCGGTCGAGGTTTCTTCGCCCCTAATCCGAAACAAACTAGCACCACTGGCGCCCGCGCGGAGCTACATCAATCTGTAGTTTTTGAGCCAGGTCGCCGACATTCCTAACTCCGGTAGAGTTGCCCAGCTAGCGTACCGAAGATCGTGCGGGCTAACCGGGAGACATCACAGTGCCCAGATCGCCTTTGGGTAAACCGCCCGGGGTTTTGTAGAGACTCTGGCTAGTGTAAAACTGCCCGCAGAGCAGGGTTCTCTTCATGGTAGTGGGCGGCTTCGAACTCAGCCGGAGGAACCATCCCCAACTCGCCTCTGAGCTAAGCGCCTGGCCACGCGGCGCTCCATATTCCGTCCGAGTTTTCTTGCGACTATTCACGTCAGCGTCTGGACGGCTCACCCCTTCGCCAAAATGCCTACCCGCCGTATCGAGCCAGTCGAGCGTCAAGCTCCGCGACGATCTCCGCTCCGGATTGGCTATCGAGTAGCCAGTCGAAGAACCCAGCCTCCCCGACGCCGAGCGGCCCGGCACGCTGGAAGAGCTGACCGGAGAGCAAGACGCCGGGATCGCGCCGTGTAGACTCGAGTCCAAAGCCCGCTACTGCATGCGAGATCAGCGTTGCCAGCAGAACGAGGTAGGTATGATCTACGAATAGTTCGTCGTTGTCTTCAAATTGCGAGCCGAGCGCGCTCCGCAGCAGCTTCGCCCAGAGCTCCCTCTTGAGCGCAGCCTCCGGATGCGAGCGGGACTGCTCCCAACATCCAACGAGAGCGGCTCGCGCCAAGCGAAAGGATGGAGACGCCGCTCCCAGTCGCTCCTCAATCGCTTGCGCTGAAGGCTTTACTTGCTGCTCGGTGGCGAGCAGACCGCCGAGCCACCACCTGAATGTCCGCTCGTCGACTCGGCCAGGTACCAGAATCACGGTGTCCACCAATTCGATAGTCTGGCCAGCCCTCCGGTATAGCCTCCAGATCGCGCCGTCAGTGAGGACACCCACATAGGGCGCACTCTTGGCCATCACGTACTCGTCGAGTTGCTGCTCTGCCCTGACGAGTTGTGCCGTTGATCGAATATCTCGCTTGCACTCGATCAAGACTGCCCCGATGGCAACGTCAATGCGCCGGTGCTCCTCCGCCGGGCTCTCAAGGCGAACCGTGTCATCACCGAGATCGAACCCCCCGTAAACGAGGACTTCTCGGACCATGGCTTGAATGTCAGCTTCGCTCCGCCCGGGGTTCCGGGTGGCCAGCTGGCCCAGAGTTGCCTTTAGGTCAAACTCGGGCATCGTGCCCCCGGTTTTAGTGCCCAATGCGTGCCAGCATCTCGTCGACTGCAGTCCGCCCAGCGTGTGCGGCTGAGGCTCAAGGGTTGCCCACCAATTTCCAGTAGCCCCGCTGACCCTCGGCCTTAGTAAAGCGAGCGTCCCTGACCAGCATCTTCGCTAGCGTGGAATAGGCCCACTCGGAGCGGAGGAGCTTGCCGGCGTCCTGGAGCTCTCGGACCAGGTGCACGATGCGCAGCGGTTTGCCCGCCTCCTCCAGGATGCTGGCCGTTGCATCTCCTAGAGAGCCCGCCTGAAGCACCGCTGAGCGGGTAGCGCTGGGAGCCTTGGCCAGCTGTAGGTGCGCCTCCAGCGTTCGCATCTCAGCCGAGAGCTTGCGTTGCTGAGCCTTGGCGGCCTCAATCTCCTGGGAGAGCTGGGCGTGCTCCGTCTGCACCTCTGCCAGTCTCCTCTCGACCTGGCGGATTGGGTCGGAGCGAGTCCGTTTGGAATCCATACGCGCGCGAGTGTAAGCCTCCCTTGCGCGGCTCGTACTAGGATCATGCCATGGCTGGTTATGCCATAATATGTCCCACACCTAAGGGCATCAGCTCAGTGGAGGATTCAGGGATGCGGGGCATAGGACGACGCCGGCAGAGCTGCAGCCCACCTGGTGTCTTGCCAGCGATCTTGACCAACGAGGTGATCTTGCCGGGGGAGGATCACACGGTTCGCGTTGATTGGGAAGGGGAGCGGGCAGCATTGTCCGAGCTTCCTGAAAGCGGTGGTCAGATCGTTCTGCTGCCTCGCGAGGTGATGCATCGGGGCAGGTTCCCTTCGATCGGCTTACTTGCGTTGGTCGATGGGGTGAGCCGAGATGGGGAAGGAAGTCTGCGACTGGCGCGGTGCGTCGGGCTGAGGCGGGTCGAGGTGCTGAGCAGGGAGCAAAGGGGTGCGCTGCTGCTCGTGCGGGTGGGGGAGGTGCCCGCCGAATTCGAGGCGTCCGTAGCCGACTTGGCTCGGCTGCGGCGGCTTCGAGCTCGCGTTCTTCGCACCTGCGGCCTCAGATCGTCCTCGGAGCTCTTCCCAGATCTCCCGGACGTGAGTCCCGATCGCCTGGCCGACCTGCTGGCTGAGGAGATTCAGCCCAGCTCCCATGCTCGCCTTGCCCTCCTGGCGGCCGTCAGCTGGGTGGACCGGCTGGCTCTGCTGGAGCGGCTGACCAAGCCGCGACGCCACCCACGGCTGATACGGCCCCGGGTTCATAACCCGTCTGACAGCCTCGAGGCGAGAGTCAAGGCAACGTCGCTCCCGGATGGGGTCAGGCGGGTGGCGGAACGAGACCTGGCCCGCTCAGCTGGCTCCCACGGTGCAGGGAACCGGGAGGCGGTGGAGGTGCTGGTCGACCTGCAGTGGGTGCGTCCTCCCGCCTGCCCAATTGATGCGTCCCTGGCTCGGCAGCTGCTGGATGCCAGCCACGCCGGCCTGGAGGATGCCAAGCAGGCGGTGATGGATTTTCTGGTGGTCTTGGAGTGGCAGCGCCGCCACGGGTTGACCCATGCCGCTGCGCCGACACTCTGCCTGGTCGGGGCACCGGGGACGGGAAAGAGCACGTTGGTTGACTCAATCGCTAGAGCCATGGGGAGGCGGCTCGAGAGGCTGGCGATCGGCGGCGTCGACGATGTGTTTCTGATTGGAGCAGACCGGACCTACAACCGCTCCCGGCCAGGAGAGATTGTCCGCCGCCTGCGCGCCTCCCAAGTCCACCCCAGCCAACTGGTCTTCCTGCTCGACGAGATCGACAAGGCTCGCGGCGACCCCTACCGCTCTCCGCTGCCGGTGCTGCTGTCCCTGCTCGATCCATCCCAGAACTCGACCTTTCAGGACCACTTTCTGGATGGCGTTCGGATCGACCTCTCTGGATGTCTCTTCGTGGCCACGGCAAATGAGAAGCCGGCGATCCCGCTGCCACTCCTGGACCGCCTGCAATTCATCGACGTCCCCGCCTACAGCCAGGAGGAGCAGCTGGACATCGCCCGCTCGAAGTTGCTGCCGAAGCTGCTGGGGAGACTGGGCATCACCGACGAGCTGTGGTTGGAAGAGCCATCCCTCCGCTCTCTGGTCTTCGACCACCCCCACAGCCCGGGCTGCCGGCAGCTCGAGCAGCGCCTGCAACTGGTGATCAGCCGGGCGCTGGGGCTCTACATGGAGCGGGAGGCGCCAGTCGTTGTAGATATCGGGATGGTTCGCACGTGGCTGCCGCCGGCACCAGGTCGCAACATCGGGTTTCGCACAAGGTCAGATCAGTCGCCTCTGCCTGCGGAGCGCGTACCCACTCACAACGCGTCGATCCTCTAACAGATATGTGCGTCGTTCAGCGGCCGAGATGCGCTAACAATCTGCCCGGCAGAATTGTTACACCACGCAAATCCCTCGCGTGCGTGCGTAAAACGCGCGCACGGCGAATTGACGATGAGGCTTTGATTCTGCGCCCACCTGTTGGCACGCATTTGACAGCTTGTCAGTGGCGTGAGATCTTGTTTTTGCAATGCCGACAAGCACGAAGATTTCGAGCCCGATCGTACGGGAAAGCTGCGAGCGTTTGGTCCAGCTTCCCGGAAACGTGCGCACTGTCGCTTGCGATGGAATTAACCATCGATCAGGAGGGGCTTGCCAGGCGTAGACCGACGACGCCTGGCGGAGTCTTTGGAGTGCCTCATGGCGCTCCCTAAGGGCAACAAGTACCGCGCGGTGGCGGAGCGCTCGTACCGGCCCAAGATGGCGCCCGACGACGAGCAGTGGGAAAGAGGTCTGCCGCTTCTGTTGGAGATTCTGGCGGCTGACCCCAAGCGATCCTCCCAGAACCCGCGACTGCTTGATGGGCGGCGGGCGGCGCTGGCACGTCACGTGTACTGGCTGGCAGGTGAGCATCCCCGCCAGCTCAACGCGGACTTTGCCTTGGACGAGACCCAGTTGGTGCGCTCGGCGCTGAATTCCGACGGCCACACGACAGAGCGTTCTCACACGAGCTACAAGAGCCAGCTCCGCTCCTTCCGCGCCGGCTTCCCGGAGCTCTTTCCAGTTCGGACACGCAAGCCCGACGGCGGCTCCCTGGCTCCCATTTCGGACTCGGACTTCGCGGTGGCGTGGCAGGCCGCGTCCACGTTCCGGAATCAGGACACGTGCCGCTCCGTTCAGGCCATGCTGCTGCTGGCCCGGGGCGCGGGCGTGGACGGGGTCGAGACGCGCTTTATCGCCGGGACCGACGTGGTGCGCAAGCCCGGCGTAGGGCTCTGGGTCCGGATCGACGCCGGCCGGCGAAAGCGCGAAGTGCCGGTCTTGGCTCGCTTTCAGGGGGATTTGGAGCGGCTGGCGCAGCTGGCGGGGAGCGGTCCCTTGATCGGCGGTACTGCGATACCGACCACCTACGGGCGGGCCAATGAGCTCAGCGACGTGCTCAAACGCCGGCTCCGCTTAGGGCACCCAGGCTTTGAGGTCTCCTGTGTGAGGTTGCGCAAGGCTTGGCTGCTGGAGCAGTTGAGCGACTGGCCGGAACTGCAGATCTTTCTCCGGGCCGCGGGCCTGAAGTCGATGCACGGGCTGGAAGATCTTCTGTCCCGCTGCCCCGAAGTGCCCTCGGATGCGTGCCGCGAGGCGGGGGCGCTGGGTGGGATGGCCCAGCCGATCCTGATGACTACCGGGCCTGAAGGGCGCGCCGATGGACACTGAGGTTCTATATAAGCTCGACCGCGGCTTGGAACCGAAGACGCGCGATTTCCTTGGGCAGCTGGACCAGGCGATAAGTCCCGCTCGAGGCCCAGCATTGCTCCCGTGTCGCGTCCTGGTGCTCGGGTTAATGGCGCTGGGAACTGAGCCCGGTCCGAAGACGATCAGTCGGCTTGCCAGGATTCTGGCACGCGCGACCCAGGGTCAGCTCCGACTGCTGTATGGGGCGCCTGTTGGTCCCATTCACAATCCCGGGCTGGCACTCAGCCCTCCCAGCGAAACCCAGCTGTACCACCTCTACGACATCCTGGCCACCGCACTTGGAAGGCAGCACTTTCCACGTAATTGGAAGGGCTTGACGGGCAACAAGCTGGTAGTAGCAAAGCGTTGCTGGAGGCGCCGGGCTGAGCTGGTTCGAGAGCTGCTGGGAACTGACAACGACCTGGACACTCAGATCGCGTTGTCGATCGAGCTCCTAGCAGGCACCGCTCCCCCTGTACCGCCCGGTGCTGAGCACACAACGGATACAACCGAAATCGAAGCTGACTGCCGGCCAATTTCGCAGGCACGGTTGAAGCGCGGTGAACGGGCTACCGACGAAGACGCCGGTGGCGAGTCCACAAAAAGGGCGCCCGAGATCCGGACGCGCCCGGAGAGCGAGAGCGTCGGGCCAATGGAGGGGAGCACAGAACCGAGCGCTACTTCGGCTTCGGAGATGACGTCATCGGAGGTACTGCCGACAACGCTTGTTACGTCCATGCCCATGCTCTGTTCGCAGCTAACGAGTACGACGTCCCGATGTCGATTCGACTGGTCGAAATGCTCAGGGCGCGCGGCCATCAGGTCACCGAGCTTATCGGCGACCGCGGGTTCAGCCAAGACCCCAGTTGGATGGCGGGGTTGCGCGAGGAGGACGTCATGGGCATCTTCGATCTCAAGTCGACCCAGATGCGCAGTTACCCGAGCTGGCGGGGCTGCCTAGTCTTGCCGAGCGGCGTCTACCTCCCGACGCTTCCAGAGAGGCTGCGTCTTATCGAGCGCCCGGGTCCGCAGGCGCCGAAGGAGAAGCGGGCAACGTATCTGGAGGCGATCAAGGAGCGCTCGCTGTATGCCATGGTCGCCCACGGCAAGGCGACTCCAGACCAGGTGCGGCTCAGCTCTCCGGTGCTACGGCGCAAGACCAAGAGCGCCCTCGGGTGTCCCAAGGTGCCGGTCTCCATGCGTCGCCGGGACCCTAGGCTGGCGGTCTGCGACGGCTGCCACGGCGACGACGAGGCGTGCTGCATCGCAACTGCGACTCTGAAGGCCGAGGAGATCCCGAGTATTTACCAGTTTCCGTTCTGGGGAACGCCCGACTGGGAAGAGAAGTACGCCAAGCGAACCAATGTCGAGCGGGGCTTCTCCAGCCTGAAGAACCCGGACGTGATTGGGCTCACCAAAGGCCAATTTCACCTCCGCCATATCCCAAACATGTCCCTCTTGGTGACGTTGATGTGGGGAGCCCACAACATGCGGCTCCAGATGACGCGTGCCCGAGATCTCGCTAGGGAGGGAGCAGCCTTGCTGCGCAAGCAGCAACGCCGGCCCAGGCGCAGCTCTCAGGTGCCGTTCGCCTTCGCGCCACCAGATGCCCTCTTGGCCGAGGAAGCCGCGGCCGATGGCTCGCGATCGCCGTAGACGCTTCCAGAGCAAAGTCCACGGTCTAACACTCAAGCCTCCTGGATCAAGCGTGCCCTGAGGAAGGCTGGATTGCCGCCCAAGGGCGCGCTCGTGGCCTAATCAGACCACGATTTGGACGTCTGAGCCGCTCAGACACGAGAAAACGCCCGAGAATTGCTTCCCGGGCGTCTCCCTCATGAAACGCGCAAACGCTTTTGGCGAAACGCGCAAGACCCTCCAATTGAGCCTT
>JBARIA010000077.1:0-13740 GCA_049799515.1 Candidatus Dormiibacterota bacterium
GGTCGCCGGACTCGACATCACCCAGGGTCTGCCCCGGGTCGAGGAGCTCTCCGAAGCCCGAATCCCCAAGGGCAAGGCCATCCTGGCTGAGTCCGCCGGACGGGTGGAGGTGATCCGGGGCGACACCGGCCGCAAGGTGCGGGTCGTCAGCCACGAGGAGTTCGACGTCACCCATCCGGTCGAGAAGGGCATGGCCCTGGACTCCGCGGTGGAGGAGGGCGCGGTCGTAACCGAGGGTCAGCTGCTGGCCCGCGCCACCAAGGACGGCCAGCTGGCCACGGTCATGGCTCGCATCGGCGGGCGGGTGACCCATGCCAAGGTGGGCCGCTCAGGCGGTGAGATCAGGATCCGAGCACTCGACGAGGAGGTCAAGGAGTACCTGATCCCGCACGGCGCTCAGATGCGAGTCGGCGACGACGACGAGGTGCGAGCGGGAGATGCCTTGACTGTCGGGTCGATCAGTCCCCAGGAGCTGCTCTACATCTCCGGTCGCGAGGCGGTCCAGGACTACCTAGTCCGGGAGGTCCAGCGGGTCTATCGCTCCCAGGGGGTCGACATCAACGACAAGCACATCGAGGTGATCGTCCGCCAGATGATGCGCAAGGTGCGGGTCGAGTCAGGTGGCGACACCGAGTTGCTTCCTGGCGAGATCATCTCGCAGCTGGAGTACGACGAGGCGAACGCCCAGGTTCTGGCCGAGGGTGGCGAACCGGCGATCGCGGCCACTGTGCTGCTGGGTTTGATCAAGGCGGCGCTCAACACCGCCAGCTGGCTCTCGGCCGCCTCCTTCCAGGAGACCACCAGAGTGCTCACCGAGGCAGCCATCTCAGGCAAGGTTGACCGGCTGCGCGGGCTCAAGGAAAACGTGATCATCGGCAAGCTGATCCCGGCCGGGACCGGGCTGGACTACTACCGCAAGCTTCGCGAGGAGGCGGTGCGCTACCTCGAAGAGGGCAAGGCTCTCCCTGAGGGAGCCGTCCAGGAGGCTGGCGAGATCACCGACGAATTCGAGGACGCCGAGGTGGTTCTGCCGACCTTGGATCAGGTAAGCGACTGAGCGCGGGCCCGTCTGGGCCCGCGACTCCGGCGCCGTCTATGAGAGCCTGGAAGAGAGCTGCTGCTGGCGGTCAGCAGGGTTTCGCTCTGCCAGCGGTCGGTCCCAAATTGACCAACTGGTGATACCGTCGGCTCTGTGAGCCTCGAAAACGAACCGGCTAAGTCGTCCAAGCGAGCTCAGTTGGCTGGTCTGGTGGGCGAGGAGTCGGCTGCTCTGACCTACCGCGGCTTCTACTGGCAGGTTGGGGGCCTGGCGGTTTGGATAGTCGGCTTCACCGTGCTGGTGGCGGTGTCGATGCTCAGCGTGCCCACCCCGGGGTTGGCCGTCTGGATTCCGTCCGTTCTGCTGATCGTGATCGAGCTTCGGGCCATCCAGCTGTACGCGAAAGGTGGCCGAGCGGGCAGCGCATATCTCTCCGAGAGGACGGGCTCTCCGATCAGGGTGAGGGGTTTTTCGCTCCAGCCTCGGGTCTGGCAGAGGCAGATCGAGAAGGCGACCGGGGTTGAGGCCCAGCAAGACCCAATCGGGTAGGCGCCGACCCCGCCCGACCGTCTAGTCGCGAAGCTCCTTGCCGAGGGAGGCGAAGTTGTCTACGAACCGCTGGACATCAGCCTCGGAATGCTGCACTGAGACGGTCCAGTTCTCCTCGGCACCGGGGGCCATCAGCACGCCGCGGTTGGATTGGAAGAGCCAGGACAGGTAGGCCATCGACTTGTCGGTCTCCAGGTAATCGCGGTAGTTGCGGACCCGCTGGGCCCGGTAGGTCAGTCCACCGCGGGCCCCCATGGTGATGGCGTGGAAGGGTAGCTGCTGCTCGCTGATCACCTGGTCCAGCCCGCCCTGGAGAATCTCGCCGAGGGCGTCGAAGTGGGCGTAGGCCATGGGAGTCAGGATCTCGGTGAGGGTGGCCCGAGAGGCGGCCATGGTGAGGGCGTTCCCGTTGAAGGTGCCCATCTGGCTGACCCGTCCCTCTGAGATCAGGGCCATGATGTCCTCCCGGCCGCCGACCGCCCCGCAGGGAAGGCCCCCGCCGATCGCCTTGGCCAGACAGACCAGGTCGGGAGTCACCCTGAAGCGGTCGGTCGCCCCACCTGGGGCCAGGGTCACTCCGGTCTTGACCTCGTCGAAGATCAGGAGGGCTCCATGGCGGTGAGCCAGCTCCTTCAGTCCCTCGAGATACCCGGTCTCGGGAATGACGATGCCCACATTCATCATCGCCGGCTCCACGATGATGCAGGCGATCTGGCCTGGATGGCGCTCAAAGCCGGCAGCTGCGGCCTGCAGATTGTTGAAGGGAACCACCTTGACCAGCTCCACCACTGAGTGAGGGATGCCCTCGCTCTGGGGCACCGCATTGGGCGCGTCGGCCGGACCCATCTTCTCGGGGCTGGGCTCCACCGAGACCATCAGAGAGTCGTGGTGGCCGTGGTAGGTCGCCTCGATCTTCATGATCCCCTCGCGGCCGGTGAAGCCGCGAGCCAGACGGATCGCGTCCAGGGTGCTCTCGGTGCCACTGTTGGTGAACCGCCACTGGGGCAGGCCGAAGCGGTTGGACAACTCCTCCGCCACCACGATGAAGTCCTCGCCGGGCTGGGCAAAGTGCGAGCCCTGGGTGATCCGCTGGCTGACCGCCGCGACGATCTTGGGATTGGCATGGCCGACCACGTTGACTCCGAAGCCGTTGTGGAAGTCGACGTACTCGTTGCCGTCAGCGTCCCAGACCAGGCTGCCCTGGCCCCGGTCTATGAAGATCGGGAAGGGAGGACTGTCCTGGAAGGACGACGGGACGCCGCCCGGGCTGTGGCGCTGGGCCCGTTGCACCAGCGCGTGGGACTTTTGGCGAGCTGCCTTGAAGGCTTGCTCCTCTCGCTCGGTCAGTTCGGCGATGCGCCGGGAGTCGACTGCTTGTGAGTTTGGGGAAGTGGTCATTGATGCCTCCGCTGGGCCTCGGACAGCGCCGACCGGAGTCGGGCTTCGGCCCAACCTGGGGGAGCTTGGAGCTTACTGCGGTTTGTAGCTGACAGTCGGGCGGTGGAAGAAGTCGGACTTGGAGAGCAGGCGGGCGAGGATAACCAGGGGTATTCCCAGGCCGAAGGTGATGATGATCGGCATGGAGTAGCCGATTCCGGACTGGGCGATGACCTGGTACAGCACCCAGAAGAGGAAGATCCCTCCCGCCAGGGGAAGTATTCCGGCCAGGATCAGGTTGGTCGGGGACTTGAAGAGGATGTGGCGGTAGGCCCAGGCGCAGGCCAGCCCGGTGATCCCGTAGTAGAAGGCGACCAGGACGCCGATGTTGCCGATCAGGCCGCTGAAGGTGCTGCTGACCGTGGGGGAGAGGGTGGTGACCATCAAGCCGATTGCTGCGATCAGGGCGAGGGTAAAAGTGCCCTGGGCCGGAGTGTGGAATCGGGAGCTGATCTTGCCGAAGAGCTTGGGCAGCACCCCGTCTCGGGCCATCGAATAGGTCACTCGGGAGGCCGGGAGCAGGGTGGTCTGGGTGGTGGCTACGGTCGAACTGAGGATGGCCAGCAGCATCAGGTAGTTCCAGGGTGCCGGCGCCAGCCTCTGGGAGAAGTAGAAGAGGACGTTGCCACCCTGGGTGGTGATGGTGTGGAGAGGCAGCAGTGACTGCATCGCCGAGGTGTTGACCAAAAAGATCACCAGCAGGATGAACATGCTGAGGATGCCGGCGATCCCGGGGCTGGTATTGCCGTCCTCCGACTCTTCGTTTAGGTTGGCCGCCGTATCCCAACCCCAAAAGAAGAAGACCCCGAGCGCAGCGCCAATGGCCAGCCCGTCGATCCCACCCACCGAGCCGGGGCTGAACCAGGCCAGCGAAAAGCCCCTTGATCCAGCCGGGTGAGAGGCTAAGGCCCGCACCAGACCGGTGATCGAGAAGGCCAGGACCACCAGGTACTCCAGCCCCACCATCACCCACTGAAAGTTGGCGGTTAGGCGGATGCCATAGATCACCATGGCGCTGACCAGAATCAGCCAAGCCAGGCCCACCAAGGCGGTAAGAAGAGTGCTGCTGGCGGTCTTCGAGCTGATCCAACCGAAGGATTCCAGAAGCGCCAGGGTGTTGGTGCCGGCTAGGGCCGGGGCGGCAATGCAGAAGAGCACGCTGGCGGCCGTCTGGACCCAGCCGTTGAACCAACCTATGTAGGGGTTCATGGTCCGGGCCAGCCAGGCGTAGGACGCCCCGCAGTCAGGGTCCCGCCGGTTCATGAAGTAGTAGGCGAAGGCGATGCACAGAACCGGCAAGAAGCTGATCAGGATCATCGCCGGAGCGCCGAAGCCGACCGCGGCCACCAGCAGGAAGGTGGTGGCCGCGATGGTGTAGGCCGGCGCGACGCTGGCGACAGCGATCGCAGTCGTGTCGAAGAGACTGAGAGTGTTCCCTCGGAGTTTGGGCGTCTCGGCGCTAGCCTCGCGCTCAAACCCCCCCATCGGGGCGCTGGTGACATCCACTGCGGGCCAACTCTAGCCGCCGAAATGGAGAGCGTCTATGTCGCCGACGTCCATAGTTCCTCGGCCCTGACTGTGCGACTTGCACAAGCCGCCGAGCGAGGACGGACACCGACTAGGATGGCCGCCGGATGACTTGGAGCCTGGGGAGGCAGAGGCGGCGGTGGCGGTAGCGGATCCAACCCGGGCACAGAGCCTCGCCGGGATCAGCTACTGGCTGGAGGCTGTCGGACCGATCATCAAAAGACCGGAGCTGGTGGGTGAGCTCGAGGTCGAGGTGGCGGTGGTAGGTGCTGGGTTCACCGGCCTTTGGACCGCGTACGAACTCCAGCGCCGGGACCCTTCCTTGCGGATCGCCGTCCTGGAGAGCGAGGTGGCCGGGTTCGGAGCCTCTGGCAGGAACGGGAGCTGGTGTGTGCCTGAGCTCAACGCGGGGATCGGCCTGCTCACTCGGCGCTTCGGCAGAGAGCGGGCCATCGCCGTTCAGCGGGCGCTCAGCACCACGGTGGAGGAGGTGGGCCTGGCCCTGGCGCAGGAGGGGATCGACGCCGACTTCGACCGGTCCGGGGTCCTGCTGCTGGCCCGAGGGCAGTATCAGCTCCCTCTCTTGGAGGAACACCTTCGCTCCTACCAGTCTGCCGGGATGGCCGATGAGTACCTCTGGCTCGACCGTGCGGCGGCTCGGGCGCGACTTGACGTGGCCGGGGTCGAGGCGGCCCTGTACACCCCCAACGGGGCGACGCTTGACCCGGGCCGGGCGGTGCGCGGTCTGGCCGAGGCGGTGGAGAGGAGAGGGGCCACGATCTACGAGGGGACCAGGGTCACCAAGGTGACGGCGGGACGTCCCGCCCTGGTCGAGACCGCGCGAGGCCGGGTTCGAGCTGGAGTGGTGGTGCTGGCCCTGGAGGCCTACCTCTCGCAGCTTCCCGGGTACCATCGCCGGGTCCTGCCGGTCTACTCCCTGATCAACATGACTGAGCCACTGACCGAGCGGCAGCTGGCCAGCGTCAACTGGTCCAGGCGAATGTGCGTCGCCTCGATGCGACTCACTGTCGACTACCTGGCTCGGACTGAGGACGGGCGGGTTCTGGTCGGTGGTCGGGGCGCGCCATATGAGTTTGGCTCCCGGATCACCAGTGCCAATGAGCACCACGCGGCCACCCACGCCAAGCTGCAGAAGACCTTCGGCGAATGGTTTCCCGCACTGAGCGGCGTCCGGTTCACCCACTCCTGGGGCGGGGTGCTGGGCATGCCCAGGGACTGGATCCCCCAGATCGGCTTCGACCGGGATCAAGGGATCGCCTTCGCCTACGGCTACACCGGCCACGGGGTGGCCACCACCAACCTGGCCGGTCGTACCCTGGCCGACCTGATCACCGGGAGTGAGAGCGAGCTGACCGACCTGCCTCTGGTCGGCCATCGTTCGCCGAGCTGGGAGCCGGAGCCACTCCGCTGGCTGGGGGTCCGGTACGTGCAGGGAGCCCTAGCCCGGTTGGATGCTCAGGGTGAGCGCACCGGGAGACCGCTCCGTGGGGGGGCGCTGGCGCGGCGGCTGGCGGCCCATTGACCCCCACCCGAGTTCACCTTTTCGAAGCCTACAATGGCTCTCCGCAGACCGCTTTGGTGGGGGTGGATAGGTGAGGCTGAGCCAGGCGCTTGATCTGGCGGCTCTGGGAGAAGCGGAGCTGGTCGCCGGTATCGGCGGGGTGGACCGCGAGCTCCGCTGGGCCCACGTGGTGGACATCCCCGATCCCTTGCCCTGGGTCAGCGCCGGACAGCTCCTGCTGACCACGGGTTTCGCCTGGCCGGCGGGGGCCGAGGATCAGCGCCGGCTGGTTAGGGATCTGGGAGGGCGAGGACTGGCCGGGGTGGCCCTGGCGGTCCCCAAGTACCTTGACCACTTCCCCGAGGCCGCCAAGGAGGCGGCGGACTCGGCCAAGCTGCCGCTGCTGGAGCTGCCCTGGGAGGTCACTTTCTCGACGGTCACCCAGGCGGTCAATCGCAGCATTCTGGCCGAGCAGTACGAGGTCATTGAGCAGTCCATCCGGATTCACCGGGAGTTGACCAAGGCTGCCGTGACCGCGGCCAGTCTGCAGGACCTGCTCGACACTTTGGGGCGGCTGATCGACCGGGAGGTGGTCCTGGAGGACCCCGAGGGCCGGGTGCTGGCGTTCTGGCCCGGGGGAGAGGCCTCGGACCCGGTCCGGCGAGCCACCCTGGAGCAGGGCCGCTCCCCGGCCGAGGTGCTCGCTCAGCTGGATCGGCTTGGCCACCTGGACCGGATCAGGCGCAGCTCGATTCCGGTGCGCATTCCGGCCGACCCCGAGATCCAGCTCCAGGGCCGGGTGGTCTGTCCGATCTGGCTGCGGGACGAGCTGGTCGGCACCGTCTGGATCGTGGAGGGCGACCAGGAGCTCAGCGATCTCCACCTTCGGGCGGCGGAGCACGCCGCTGTGGTGGCGGCACTGCACATCGCCAATCAGCGTCAGCTGTCGTCTCTGGAGGTGCGCTTGGGGAGCACCTTCCTAGATGCGCTCTTAGAGGGGAAGTTCGACGCCACTGCCCACAATCTGGAGCGGGCCCGGCTGGTCGGGTTCCTGCCAGAGGCCAGCTATCGGGTGGGAATCCTGGTGTTCCAGGGCCAGTTGCCCCTGACTCGCGACGGCGTCCTCCGCCGGGACCTGGCCGCCGAGCAGTTGCGGCACCGGCTCAGCCGGATCGGCGAGATCCCGATCACCTCGGCCCGCTTGAACCAGGTCGCCTTCCTGCTCAGCGAGAAGGCAGCAGCCGAGTCGGTCTGGGAGCCAGGCGCCGGTAAGTCCGCCACCGCCCTGGTGCTGGGGAGGGCACAGCCGAGCGCCGACGGGGTTAGGCGCAGTTACCTGGAGGCGCTCTCGATCGTCACCCATGCCCGGCCCGGTCAGATCGGCCACTACGAGGAGATGCTGGTCTTGCGGGTGCTCAATGGCGACGAATCCGCCCGCCAGGCCTTCCTCGACCAGCTCCTGGGCCCGGCCCAGCGAGCCAAGGGAGGCGCAACCTTGGTGACCAGCCTGCTCACCCTCGCGGAGTACGGATTCCACCGGCGTCGGGCAGCGGCGGCGCTCCACATCCATCCCAACACCCTCCGCTATCGGTTGGAGCGCGCCGGCGACCTGCTCCAGCTAGACCTGGCCGAGCCCGAGGTGCGCTTTCGGCTCCAGCTGGCCATGAACCTGATGTCTACTGCGCACAACCGTGCCAGGTGATTTCTGAGTCTGAGGCACCTAGCCCGAGTTGGGACTGGCGCCTAAGGTCGATCCATGGCTGAGTCGCAGACCCGGAGCCTGCCCGAGCAGCTGCTGGCGATCAGGGAGCGCTCTCTGCCTCGGGGACTGCAGCCGGCGCTGGACTTCGTGGTCGACCGGGCGGCAGGCTCCCAGGTCTGGAGCCTGGAGGGCGGCGAATACATCGACTTTGTCGGTGGGATCGGGGTGCTCAACGTTGGCCACGGCCACCAGAAGGTGGTGGCCGCCGCCCATCGCCAGATCGACCAGCTGATCCACACCTCGGCCCAGATCGCGGTGTACGAGCCCTATCTGCGGCTGGTGGAGCAGCTATGCCGCCTGGCTCCAGGTGACTTTCCGAAGAAGGCGATTCTCTTCAGCACCGGGGCGGAGGCGGTGGAGAACACGGTCAAGATCGCCCGCTCCCATGTGGGCCGCCCGGGAATCGTGGCCTTCAGCCAGGCCTTCCATGGGCGGACTTTGATGGGGATGAGCCTGACCGACACCGTCAAGCCCTACAAGGAGGGCTTCGGGCCCTTCGCACCCGAGATCTACCGGTCGCCGTTTCCCTACGAGTACTGGGGCTGGGACTCCGAGCGGGCGCTCCAGGCCCTGGAGGAGTCGCTCCGCACCAGCTGGCCCGTGGAGAAGCTGGCGGCGTTCTTGATCGAGCCGGTGCTGGGCGAGGGCGGCTTCGTCCCGACGCCATTCGAATTCCTGCAGGGCCTGCGCCGGCTAGCCGACCGGCGCTGCCTGCTCCTGATCGCCGATGAGGTCCAGAGCGGGATCGGTCGCACCGGCAGACTGTTCGGGATCGAGCACAGCGGGGTCGCTCCCGACCTGATGGCGATTGCCAAGAGCCTCGGCGGAGGCTTTCCCCTCTCCGCGGTGGTCGGTAGGGCCGAGGTGATGGACGGTCCGACTCCGGGGCAGCTGGGGAGCACCTTCGGCGGCAACCCGGTGGCCTGCGCGGCGGCCCTGGCGGTCTTGGAGGTCGTCGAGAGTGAGGGTCTCCTGGCCCGGGCAGGGGTGCTGGGGTCGATCCTGGAGGAGCGGATGGGGGAGTGGAGTCGGCGCTTCCAGCTGGTCGGGGACGTCCGGGTGCTGGGAGCCATGGCCGGCCTGGAGCTGGTCACCGACCGGGCCACCAAGGAACCGGCCACTGCCGCAACCCAGCAGATCATCGAGGGCTGCCGCGAGCGCGGCCTGCTGGTGCTGCGTGCCGGGCCGCAGCACAACGTGATCCGCACCCTGATGCCTCTGAACATCCCCGAAGACCTCCTCCTCCAGGGCCTGGACACCCTCGAGCTCGAGCTGGCGCGGGCGAGCGAAGTCAGCGACTAGAGTCAGGCGGTGGCCGGCCTGAGGGCCGCCCTCCCAAGGAGGAATCTCAAGATGGCAGCAGTGCTGGACCGCCGCAAGATCTTCATCGGCGGCGAGTGGGTGGAGAGCGCTGGCGATGGGGTGCAGGAGGTGTACAACCCGGCCACCGGAGAGGTCATCGCTCACGCCGCCAAGGGCGGCAAGCAGGACGTCGACCGGGCGGTGGCGGCAGCCAGGGCTGCCTTCGACGCCGGCTGGGGCGAGTCCACCCCGCGCGAGCGGAGCGAGGCTCTTCTCAGGCTGGCCGAGCGGATCCAGGAGCATGGGGCGGAGATCGCCGAGCTGGAGTCCACCAACGTGGGCAAGCCGATCTCCATGGTCGTCTCCGAGGAGATTCCCCCGATGGTGGACGCCCTGCGGTTCTTCGCGGGCGCGGCTCGCTGCCTGGAGGGGAAGGCCGCCGGCGAGTACGCCACCGGCTTCACCAGCATGATCCGCCGGGAGCCGATTGGGGTGGTGGGCTCGATCGCGCCCTGGAACTACCCGCTGATGATGGCCATCTGGAAGATCGGCCCGGCGCTGGCGGCCGGGAACACCGTGGTCCTCAAGCCCTCGGAGTGGACCCCGCTGTCAGCTCTTAGGCTGGCGGAACTGGCGGCCGACATTCTCCCGCCTGGGGTGTTGAACGTGGTCACCGGCGACGGTGAGCCGGTCGGGGCCAGCATCGTTCGCCATCCCGGGGTGGGGATGGTCTCCCTGACCGGAGACGTGGCAACCGGAAAGGAGATCGCCAAGACCGCCTCCCAGACCTTGAAGAAGGTCCACCTGGAGCTGGGTGGCAAGGCCCCGGTGGTGGTGTTCGACGACGCCGACATTGAGGCGGTAGTCGAGGGAATTAAGGTCGGCGGCTACTTCAACTCGGGCCAGGACTGCACCGCCGCGGCCCGGGTGCTGGTGTCGGCCCGGCTCCACGATCAGCTGCTCTCGGAGCTGGTGCCCGCGATCGAGTCGCTCACCGTCGGCGACCCCCGGGACGAAGCCACCGAGATGGGACCGGTAGTCTCCTCGGAGCAGCTGGAGCGGGTTTCCGGCTTCGTGGACCGGGCCCGAGCGGCGGGAGCCAGCATTGCGACCGGCGGAGCCCGGCTCGACCGGCCGGGGTTCTGGTACCGACCAACAGTGGTTCTGCCCACTGGCCAGGACGCCGAGATCATCCAGCGGGAGGTCTTCGGCCCGGTGGTCACCGTCCAGCCGTTCTCGGATGAGGAGCAGGCGGTGGCTTGGGCCAACGACGTGGATTACGGCCTGGCGGCCTCGGTCTGGACCCGGGACGTGGGCCGGGCCTTGCGGGTCTCTCGCCGCCTCCACTTCGGTACGGTCTGGGTCAACACCCATATCCTCTTGGTCAACGAGATGCCCCATGGGGGGTTCAAGCAGAGCGGCTACGGCAAGGACCTGTCGATGTACTCGCTTGAGGAGTACACCCGGGTCAAGCACGTGATGTTCTCCCTGGAGTAGCTCTCGATCTGGACCGGAGCCCCACTCCTCG
Source organism: Candidatus Dormiibacterota bacterium (assembly GCA_049799515.1). GTDB lineage: Bacteria > Chloroflexota > Dormibacteria > Aeolococcales > Bog-877 > Bog-877. The sequence continues at coordinate 10,667 of JBARIA010000077.1, forward strand.
TCGGTTTGGGGCCAGGCTCGCCGAGGGTGGCCCTGAGATTGGCTCAAGTTTGACAGTGCCCCCCTTCGGCGATAGAATGAGCGTCCGCGCCTCCGGAGGGGCGTCAGCTTGTCCGCGCATGGCCGTCGCCCCGGAACGGCCAATGTTCCCCTAGGTCAAATTCAACTTGCCCACCATCCAGCAGTTGGTCCGCAAAGGTCGCCAGCCGGTGATCAAGAAGACCAAGTCGCCGGCCCTCAAGGGATCGCCCCAACGGCGGGGTGTCTGCGTGCGCGTCTTCACCACCACTCCCAAGAAGCCCAACTCGGCGCTGCGGAAGGTGGCCCGGGTCAGGTTGACCACCAAGACCGAGGTCACCGCCTACATCCCCGGGATCGGGCACAACCTTCAGGAGCACTCGGTGGTGCTGGTCCGCGGCGGCAAAGTCAAGGACCTGCCTGGGGTTCGCTATCACATCGTGCGGGGAGCCCTGGACACTGCCGGGACCAGGGCACGCAAGCAGGCGCGCAGCAAGTACGGGGCGAAGCGCGAGAAGTCGGCCAAGGCTTCCTGATATGCCACGCCGCGCGCGGGTTTCCCGCCGAATCATCGTTGCCGACCCCCAGTTCCATAGTGAGGGGCTGGCCAAGTTCATCAACTCGGTGATGCTCAACGGCAAGCGCTCGACCGCTGAGCACATTGTTTACGACGCCCTGGGCAGGATCTCCAAGAGCCAGCGCAGAGAGCCGCTGGAGGTGTTCGACCAGGCCATGCGCAACGTCACCCCGATCATCGAGGTGAAGCCGAAGCGGGTCGGCGGAGCCACCTACCAGGTTCCGGTGGAGATCCGGCACGATCGCCGGCTGGCGCTCGCTCGGCGCTGGATCATCCGTGGGGCCAGGGCCAGGCACGGCCGGAGCATGGCTGACAAGCTGGCCGCCGAGCTGATGGATGCCAGCAACGGCATGGGTCAGGCGGTCAAGCGCAAGGAAGACACCCACAAGATGGCCGAGTCCAACAAGGCCTTCTCCCACTTCCGCTACTGATGGGCACCCAAATGTCAGTAGCGCCCAGCGGCGCCGGCGCCCAGGGCCGGCGGGTTCCGCTTAGCCAGGTCCGCAACATCGGGATCATGGCCCACATCGACGCCGGTAAGACCACCACCACCGAGCGGGTGCTGTTCTACACCGGGCGGATCCACAAGATGGGAGAGGTCCACGACGGCGCCGCCACCATGGACTGGATGGTCCAGGAGCAGGAGCGCGGGATCACCATCACCTCGGCTGCCACCGCCGCCGAGTGGCAGGGCCACCAGATCAACATCATCGACACCCCGGGGCACGTCGACTTCACCGCGGAGGTGGAGCGGAGCCTGCGGGTCCTGGACGGCGCCATCGCGGTCTTTGACGCGGTCAGCGGGGTCGAACCCCAGTCGGAGACGGTCTGGCGCCAGGCCGACCGCTACGACGTCCCCCGGATCTGCTTCATCAACAAGATGGACCGGATCGGGGCCGACTTTGACGCCGCGGTGGAGTCGATCAAGGACCGGCTCGGGGCCCGGGCGATTCCGGTGCAGCTACCGATCGGAGCCGAGGATGGCTTCCAGGGGATGTATGACCTGATCCGGGAGCAGGCAACCGTCTACACCGACGACCTTGGAACCTCGCTCACCAACACCGAGATGCCCGAGGAGATGGCGGCCGCCGTCAAGGCAGCCCGCCTGGAGCTGGTCGAGGTCGCCGCCGAGTTCGACGACGAGCTGATGCAGACCTACCTCGACGATCGGCCGATCGATCCTGGCCAGCTCAGCCGGGCACTGCGCGTGGGCACGGTGATCGCCGAGATCTTCCCAGTCTTCTGCGGGGCGGCCCTGCGCAATCGGGGGGTGCAGCCGCTCCTGGACGGGGTGGTCGAGTTCCTCCCCAGTCCTTTGGACCGGCCGCCGATCACCGGCCACGACATCAAGTCAGGCGAAGTGTTGGTGCGCGAGGCGGCTGACGAGGCCCCCTTCTCAGCACTGGCCTTCAAGATCATGACCGACCCTTACGTCGGCAAGCTGACCTTCTTCCGGGTGTACAGCGGGACCCTCAAGTCCGGCAGCTATGTCTACAACGCCAGCAAGGGCGAGAAGGAGCGGGTGGGGCGGATCCTCAAGATGCACGCCAACCGGCGCGAGGAGATCGAGCACGTGATGGCCGGCGACATTGCCGCGGCCATTGGCCTTCGTCACACCTCGACCGGGGACACCCTCAGCGACGAGGGCCATCCGATCGTGCTGGAGTCGATCACCTTCTCGGAGCCGGTGATCTCGGTCGCCATCGAGCCCAAGACCAAGGCCGATCAGGACAAGCTCGGGATCGCGCTCCAGAAGCTGGCCGAGGAGGACCCCACCTTCCAGGTTCGGACCGACACCGAGACCGGCCAGAACCTCATCTCCGGAATGGGGGAGCTCCACTTAGAAGTGATCGTTGACCGCCTCCTCCGGGAGTTCAAGGTCGATGCCAACGTGGGCAAGCCCCAGGTGGCCTACCGGGAGACGCTGCGCAAGGAGGCCAAGGGCACCGGGCGGTTCGTCCGCCAGACCGGTGGCCATGGCCAATACGGTCACTGCGAGCTCCTGGTGGGGCCCAACGAGACAGGGAAGGGCTTCGAGTTCATCAACAAGATCGTGGGGGGGACGATCCCTCGGGAGTACATCTCCCCGATCGAGAAGGGCTGCATTGACGCCCTCCAGTCCGGGGTGGTCGCGGGCTACCCGGTGGTGGACGTCAAGGTGACCCTCTACGACGGCTCCTTCCACGACGTCGACTCCTCCGAGCAGGCCTTCCAGATCGCCGGCTCAATCGGCATGAAGGACGGCATGCGCAAGGCCTCTCCGGTGCTGCTGGAGCCGATCATGAAGGTGGACGTCACGGTGCCGGAGGCCAACCTGGGCGATATCATCGGGGACCTGGCCGCGCGGCGGGGTCACACCCTGGGGATGGAAAGCCGGCGGGGCATGCAGATCGTGCATGCCGAGGTGCCCTTGGGGAACATGTTCGGCTACGCGACCCAGTTGCGCAGCATGACTCAGGGTCGGGCCAGCTACACCATGG
>JBARIA010000078.1:0-8556 GCA_049799515.1 Candidatus Dormiibacterota bacterium
GGTGGCGAAGAGGAACTGACTGGGACCCCACCATCCTCGCCCCAGCCGCTGGGCGGCGAGCTCCATCGAGTACACAGCGGGACGTCGTCCGCGCACCAGGCCAGTCGGCAGCACCTGGTCCCAGCGCCGGAAGTTGTTGACGCTGGCGGCGGTGTGGCTGCGGAAGCCGGCCCGGCGCAAGCATTCCCGGATCGCGGCCAGTTGGAATGTGTAGAAGGGGTAATCGGTGGAGCCAGTGACGATCGGCTCGGGACCGCGCAACTGTCCCGAGGTGCCCCGGCGAACGCCGCGCAGCCGCGCCAGGGCGTGGTGCTTGATCGGCACGTCAACCAGCCAGCGCCGGCCCACGGTGCGGCCCATCTCCATCAGGCACGGCTCCACCTCGGTCATGTGGTGGAGTACCCGCACGATCATGGCCGCGTCGACCGCCGAGTCGATGAGCGGGAGCCGGCCCAGGTCGGCGCGGATCAGGTGCACTCGCCCGGCCGCGATCTCAGGCGCCAGCCACTCGGCCGCCCGAGTCAGCTGGGTGACTGAGTAGTCCACCAGGATCACGTGCTCCGCCACGGCGCGGTAGTGTCCGGCGTTGCGCCCGTAGCCGCCGCCAAAGTCGGCAAACCACTCGGCTTGTCCCAGTCGGGGCAGGAGGCGCCGCAAGGTGCGGGCTTCGACCCACTGCTCGTAATCGCGGTTGCCCCAGAAGGCGCAGTAGTCGAATCCGCTGTCGTAGTCGACGATCTCCTGGGAGGCGGGGGCCGGCGGCTGGCTGGGGGAGGGCATGAACTCGCCGATCGTAGCCGCTGAGGCTGGCAGGAGCTCAGATCCGAGAGCCCTCACGAGCGGACTTGCAGATGGCACACCGCTCGGGATAGACTATTAGCACTCACGAGGGTTGAGTGCTAATAGTGCAGGAGGTAGGGAATGGCCCTAAAGCTACGGCCACTAGCTGACCGTGTAGTCGTCAAGCCGCTGGAGCGGGAAGAGACCACCAAGAGTGGCATTGTCCTTCCCGACACCGCCAAGGAGAAGCCGCAAGAGGGGCTGATCGAAGCGGTCGGAAACGGCAAGTACAACGAACAAACCGGGCAACGTGTCGCCCTCGACGTAGTCATCGGCGATCGGGTCATCTATGCCAAGTACTCGGGCTCGGAGATCAAGATCGACGAGCAGGACTACTTGATCCTCTCGGAGCGAGACATCCTGGCCGTGGTCGCGTCCAACGGCAAGAAGTCCTGAACCGATGAGCCGAGGGCTCGCGGGACCCAGTTCGGAGGCCCCCGCGAGCCCCGCCCCAAGCCTAGGAGAGATGATTTAAGTGCCAGCCAAGCAGCTGAAGTTCGACGACCAAGCCCGCGACGCCCTCCTCCGGGGAACGGCCCAGGTGGCGGCGGCGGTGCGGCCGACCCTCGGTCCCCGCGGCCGCTCGGTGGTGATCGACCGTCGGTACGGCAGTCCTCAGATCACCACTGACGGAGCAACCATAGTCCGGGACATCGAACTGCCCGACCACTTCGAGAACATGGGGGCCCAGCTCCTTGCCGAGGCTGCTCGGCGGGCCAACGACACCGCCGGGGACGGCACGACCACCGCCGCGCTCTTGGCCGAGGCCATGGTCGAGGAGGGGGTGCGAAACCTAGCAGCTGGAGCCTCTCCGATGGGGCTCAAGCGGGGTATCGAGAAGGCGACTCAACTGGCGCTGGTTGAGCTAGACCGCCAGAGTAGGCCGCTGGCTGGTCGCGAGGACATTGCCCAGGTGGCGACCATCGCCAGTGGCAGCCAGGAGATCGGTGCCATGATCGCCGACGCCATGGAGCGGGTGACCTCCGAGGGTGTGATCACTGTGGAGGACTCCTCTGGCATCGAGACCGAGGTCAAGGTGGTGGATGGCATGCAGTTTGACCGCGGCTTCGTCTCCGCTTACCTGGTGACCGACCAGAAGGGTATGGAGGCGGTGCTGGAGCAACCGCTGATCCTGCTCACGCCCCGCAAGCTGTCGGCGATCGCGGACATCGTGCCCGCCATGGAAGTGGCGGTCAAGGCGGGCCGACCGCTGCTGGTGATCGCCGAGGACATCGATGGCGAGGCGCTGGCCACCCTGGTGGTTAACAAGGTGCGGGGCACCATCGCCGCCTGCGCAGTCAAGGCTCCTGGATTCGGTGACCGGCGGACCGCCATGCTGCAGGACATAGCTGTTTTGATCGGCGCCGAGTTGATCTCTGAGGAACTGGGACTGACCCTGGACGGGCTCACCGAGTCGCAGCTTGGCTCCGCGCGCCGGGTCGTGGTCACCAAGGATGACACCACCATCGTCGAAGGCGGCGGAAGTGAGGAGCTGGTCCGGGCTCGGGTGCGGGAGATCGATCAGCAGATGGAGCTGACCGAGTCCGACTGGGACCGCGAGAAGCTGCAGGAGCGCAAAGCGCGGCTGATTGGTGGGGTGGCAGTGATCAAAGTTGGCGCTCCCACCGAGACCGCCCTCAAAGAGCGCAAGGAGAGGCTTGAGGACGCCCTCGACGCCACCCGGGCGGCGGTTGCCGAAGGCATCCTTCCCGGCGGGGGCCGCAGCCTGTTGGTGGCAGCTGCTGCGCTGTCGAGCATCGGCGGGACCACTGACGAAAAGACGGGCGTTGACATCGTGCGCCGAGCGTTGCAGGTCCCGACCCGCCAGCTGGCCGCCAACGCAGGTCTGGATGGCTCACTCACTCTGGAGAAGATCCTGGCCATGGGCCCCACCGAAGGGCTCGACCTCTCGACTATGAAGTACGGCGATCTGCTTAAGGCGGGCATCATCGACCCCACCAAGGTGGTCAAGACCAGCCTGCAGAGCGCCGCTTCCGTGGCCGCCATGATGCTCACCACTCAGGCCCTGGTGGCCGATGTCCCTGAACTAGAGCCGGCCCTTCCGAGTGGTGGTGGTGACGATGGCATGGGGGGCATGGGAGGAATGGGGGGCATGGGCGGCATGGGAGGGATGGGCGGAATGGGTGGCATGGGGGACATGGACTTCTGACCGCTCGGCGGGCGGAGAATGTCCAGATGCCTCAGACCGCGCTGCTCAAGGTGGCGGTGTGCCAGTACGCGCCCCAGCTAGGAGATCCTGAGGGGAACGCCGACAGGGGGTCACGGTGGATGGCCCGGGCTGCTGAGGCCGGGGCAAAGCTGATCGTCTTACCTGAGCTGGCCTCGTCTGGTTATGCCTTCGCCAGCGAGGCTGAAGTCGGCTTGGCAGCCCAGGGGGTTGCCGGCACCTGTCTCAGCAAATGGGAGCGGAGCTGCCGCGAACTCGACGTTTTCGTGACTGCTGGATTCTGTGAACAGGGTGCGGCGGGGCGGTTCAATTCCGCCGCCCTGTTGGGTCCGGACGGGGTGATCGGTGTCTATCGGAAAGCGCATCTCTTCTACGACGAACAGAGCTACTTTCTGCCTGGCGACAGCGGCTTTCCGGTGTTCGACCTCCCCTTTGGGAAGGTCGGGATGCTGGTCTGCTACGACCTCTGGTTTCCCGAGGCGGCGCGGGTGCTGGCATTGGCGGGCGCTGACGTGATCTGCGTCCCCACCAACTGGGTCGCCAATTTTCGGAGGCGGGTTGCCGATGAGCGAGGTTGGATCATGGGCAACTACGCGTCGGTGGCGGCGGCCACCCAGAATCAGGTGTTTGTGGCGGCGGCGGACCGAATCGGGATCGAGCGCGAGGTCGAGTTCATCGGCGGTAGCTGCATAGTTGGCCCGGAAGGTTGGATGCTGGCAGGTCCGGCGGCCAGGTCTGATGAGGCGCTGCTTCTGGCCGACCTCGACCTTCGTCAAGCTTCCCTCCGCAAGCAGCGGACTCCCCGTAACCATGCCATCGGGGACCGGAGACCAGATCTCTACGGAGAGCTCGCTGCGGCTCCAGCTCCAGCCTCTGAGTGACCCAACCAGCCGGATTTGGTCAATCTGTCCCGTCCATGACCCAGGACCGCGGAGAAGAGTTGCTTGGCGGGCTCAATCCAGCTCAGCGCGAGGCGGTGGTGGCGCCCGACCGGCCGGTTCTGGTGCTGGCCGGGGCCGGATCGGGCAAGACCAGGGTGCTCACTCATCGGATCGCCTACCTGCTGGCACAGCACCGGGCCAGTGCAGATCGGGTGATGGCGGTGACCTTCACCAATAAGGCGGCCCGGGAGATGCGCAGCCGAATCACCGGTTTGCTGGGCGCTGAGCCCCACGGCATGTGGCTGGGCACTTTCCATGCGTGCAGCGCCCGCATCCTGCGGGACCAGGGAGAGCTGATCGGCATTCCCCGCAACTTCGTCATCTACGACGAGGTCGACCGCGCCGCGCTCATCAAGGAGGCCATCCGGCAGGCGGGACTCGATGAGAAGCGGGTCAGCCCGGCGACCGCGGGGGGAGAGATATCCCGGGCCAAGAACGACCTCAAGGACGCTCGCGCATTCGCCGAGAGCGCAGTCGGATTCCTGGAATCGCAGGTGGCCCTGGTCTATCCCCGCTACCAGGCTCTCCTGGAGACGGCCGGGGCCATGGATTTCGACGACCTGCTCTTTGGCGTGGTGCAGCTCTTTCAGCAATCGGAGCAGGCGCGCGCCCGCTACCGGCACCGCTTCGACCATGTCCTGGTCGACGAATACCAGGACACCAATCGGGCCCAATATCTCCTGCTCCGGGACCTGGTCGAGGAGCATCGACACATCACCGTGGTCGGCGACCCTGATCAGTCGGTCTACAGCTGGCGCGGCGCCGACATCCGAAACATCCTGGAGTTTCAGAGGGACTACCCGGATGCCCTGGTGATCCCGCTCGAGCAGAACTACCGCAGCACCAAGGCGATCCTGTCCGCCGCCCAAGCGGTGATCCGGGAGAACTCGGAGAGAGTCGACAAGGGGCTCTGGACCGAGGGCCCGGACGGGACCGCCGTGGTGGTGGCCCAGCTCTACGACGAACGGGAGGAGGCGACCGCCGTGGCCCGGGAAGCGCGCCGGCTGGTCGACCAAGGTGACTGTGACTTCGGGGACATGGCCGTCCTCTACCGGACCAACGCCCAGTCCCGGGCCCTGGAGGAGACCTTCCTGCGGGCCGGGATGCCTTACCGTCTGGTGGGCGGAGTTCGTTTCTACCAGCGGCGCGAGGTCAAGGATGTCCTCGCCTATCTGCGTTTGCTGGTCCTGCCCCGGGACCGGATCGCCTTTGAGCGGGTAGTCAACGTGCCCAAGAGGGGGGTGGGGGCCCAATCGTTGAGTGAGCTGATGCGGACCGCCGCCGAGCGGGCGGTGTCCCACTGGGAGCTCCTGGGGGATCCCCAGGCGGCCGGAGTTCGCGGGGCGGCTGCCACCGGTCTACGGCGCTTCCGAGAGCTCATCGAGGAGGTCGCCGCGTGGGGCTCCGTCTGGCCGCTGGTAACGGTCCTGGACAAGATCCTGGAGCGGAGCGGCTACCGGCAGTTCGTCCGAGATGGCAGCATCGAGGGCGAGGAACGCTGGGCCAATGTGGTCGAGCTCCGTGGTCTGGCGGCGGAGCAGGGGGACCTCTCCAGCGCCGAGGCGCTGCCGGTCTTCCTGGAGCAGGTGGCCCTAGCCGGCGAGGTGGACCAGATGGATGACTCCAGCTCGGCCCTTACCCTGATCACCCTGCACCAGGTGAAGGGGTTGGAGTTTCCGGTCGTCTTCATCACCGGAGTGGAGGAGGGACTGCTGCCTCACAGCCGCTCGCTGGACACTCTGAGCGAGATCGAGGAGGAGCGCCGACTGCTCTACGTGGGCATGACCCGCGCCAAGCGCCGCCTCTACCTCAGTCACTGTTTCCGGCGCCATGTGTACGGAAGTCCTGCCCCGGCGATACCGTCCAGATTCCTGAGCGCCCTGGGCGACCAGGCTGAGGTTCAGCGTTGGGACGCCGGACCAGTGCCTACCTGGGGCTACCAGGACCGACTCCCCGAACAGAACCGCCGCTTCGTTGCCCCGGTGGCGGCGCGTGGCCAGCCGCTCCCCCTGCGGCGGGCCCGGGACGCCGTCTTTGAACACGCCACTGCCCCCGGACCCCGGGCTCCGGTGGAGAGCCGCTTCCAAGCCGGGGACCGGGTCGAGCACGCCCGTTTCGGCCGGGGGGTGATCCGGGCCAGCGAGATGACCGGTGCAGGTGAGGAGGTGGTGATCGACTTCGAATCGTCGGGGCACCGCCGGTTCGCGGTCAGCGACGCCGTATTGCGCCGGCTAGAAGGCTAGGAGATCTGGTGGCGGAGGAACCGGTCCCTGCAACGGCCAGGCGGCGAGTTGCTGAGCTTCGCGAGGAGCTGGCCCACCACAACTATCTCTACTACGTCCTGGACTCCCCAGAGCTCGCTGACGCCGACTACGACGTCCTCTTCCGCGAGCTGCAGGAACTGGAGGCGACCTACCCTCGGCTGCAGAGCAAGGATTCCCCGACCCGGCAGGTGGGCAACCGCGCCGTCACCCCCTTCCGCAAGGTGCAGCACCGGGTGCCCATGTACTCACTACAGAACGCCTTCTCGGAAGAGGAGGTGGCCGCCTTCCGTGAGCGGGTCAAGCGGCTGGTGGGGTCCGATCCAGACCTGGGCGCGGAGTTGAAGATCGACGGCCTGGCGGTCAGCCTGACCTACGCCGGGGGCAAGCTTGAACTGGGCGCGACCCGCGGCGACGGCGAGGTCGGAGAGGACATCACCGCCAACATTCGAACGCTCAAGGAGATCCCGCAGCAGCTGGATTCCGCCGGGGTCACCGGGCTTCCGGCTCGCTTCGAAGTCCGGGGCGAGGTATACATGCCCAAGTCAGTGCTGGCGGAGCTCAACGTGGAGAGGGAGCAGGCCGGACAGCCGCTCTACGCCAACTGCCGCAACGCGGCGGCCGGCAGTCTGCGTCAGCTTGACTGGCAGATCACTGCCAGCCGTCACCTGGAGGCGTACTTCTACGCCTGCGACCCGCACCCCGCCGATGTGGCCGGGCAGTTCGAGCTGCTCGGCTGGTTGGAGAAGGCGGGCTTCCCGGTCAACCCGCACCGCCGGCTGCTCCACAGCGACGCCGAGATCGGGGATTACCTCGAGCACTGGCGGGAGGCGCGTCATCAGCTCGCCTATGAGACCGATGGGGTGGTTCTGAAAGTTGATCAGCTCCAGTTACAGCAGGAGCTGGGGGCGGACAGTCGTCGGCCCCGCTGGGCGATCGCCTTCAAGTTCCCCCCCGAGGAGCGAGAAACCACCGTGCTGGCCATCGAGGTGAGCATCGGTCGCACCGGGGTGGCGACCCCGGTCGCCATTCTGGAGCCGGTCTTGGTGGCTGGAACCACGGTGGAGCGGGCCACCCTCCACAACGAGGATCAGGTAAGGGCCAAGGACATCCGGGTGGGCGATCGGGTGGTGATCCGAAAGGCCGGAGAGGTGATCCCGGAAGTGCTGCGGGTGGTAGCGGAGGTCCGGCCCTCGGACGCCCAGCCCTTTGCCATGCCCAGCGACTGTCCGATCTGTGGCACGGCTCTGGTGCGGGAGCCCGGAGAGGCGGCCACCCGCTGTCCCAATCCGCTCTGTCCGGCCCAGCGTCTCCAGCGAATTCTTCACTTCGTCAGCCGGGGAGCGCTGGACATTGACCGCTGCGGCCCGGCGGCCCTGGGTGAGCTCCTGAGCCGTGGCTTGATCGCATCCGCGGCTGACTTATTCCGACTGGATCAAGAGCAGCTTGAGCAGCTACCGCTCTTCGGGAAGAGGTCGGCCCGACAGCTGGTAGCCGCGATTGCGGCGAGGCGACATCCCGCCCTGGAGCGGCTGGTGTACGGGCTCGGGATCCGGCATGTTGGGGAGCGCACCGCCCGCCTCCTGGCCGAGCATTTCGGCAGCCTGGAAGCGCTGCGGCAGGCCGATGTCACGGCCATCACTGCCGTGGCAGGGATTGGACCGATCGTCGGTGAAGAGGTGGCCCAATTCTTCGCCAGCCCAGGAGGGACGGAGTTACTGGAGAAGCTGCTGGAGGTGGGCGTGGTCCCTCAGGGTGCGGTGGGGTCCGATGGTCCCTGGCGGGGAAGGACATTCGTTCTGACCGGAACCATGACGCGGTGGACGAGATCGGTCGCGGAGCAGGCGATTCGCGAGCTGGGCGGCACCACCGCCAGCACCGTATCTCGTAAGACAACCGCGGTAATTGCCGGGGAGTCGGCCGGCTCCAAGCTGCAGACAGCGGAGCGGCTCGGGGTGACCCTCCTCAACGAGGACCAGTTCGCCGAGTGGTTGGAGGACCCGGAGAAGGAGCCCCACAGCTGATTGGTGCGTCTTGTCCCTGAGCCAGGTGACTCAGGAAGACTCCTGGGGTTCAGCCCTCAAGACCCGAACAGCCGCCTGGGCCGCCTCGAGAGCGTCGATCTGGGGCACCGCCAGGGTGGTGGCGGCTTCCCGGCAGGCCAGGAGTGCCACCTCCAACTGCTCCAGGGCGATCGAGAGTCCGTAGCGCTCGACCATCTTGACCAGCTGCTCCGCTTCGATCTCCAGGTCGACCGCGATTCCCCGCATCAGGGCGGCCCATCGGTCGCGAGCGTCCTCCAGCTTCAGGGCCGACTCCTCAAGGC
>JBARIA010000079.1:0-3154 GCA_049799515.1 Candidatus Dormiibacterota bacterium
GTGGGAATGTGCTTGTCGACCGTCACCAGCAGCAGGGTCAGGACCATCACCCCCGCCCCCGCTCCGAAATAGCCGTTGTAGACGGATAGTGCGACCAGTCCAACCGGCAGCAGCCAGTGCTTGCTGACTGATGAACGACCGTCCTGCCACGCGGAGAGCCGTGGCTGGAACAGCAGGGCGAGGGCACCAAGAGCCACCAGAAAGGGAACGACTCGGCCGAACACGCCGGCCGGAGTTGACAGCAGCAATGCGGCGCCGACCACCCCGCCCGCCGCCACAACTGGGGCCCAGCGACCAAGCCACGCTCCCTGTCCTCGCAGTTCTGACTGGGAACCCAAGGCGGAGCCTGGCCAGCAGGCAACCAGTGCGACAGAGTTGGTTACCGTCGCCGGTAACGGCGGGATGCCGACCGCCAGCAGCGCGGGGTAGGAGATCAGCGAAGTTATCCCACCCGCAGATCCCACCGCTCCGGCGAGGAGGCCGGCGCCCAGAAGCAAGAGGAGGTGAAGTGCGGACGCCGTCATCGGGGAGATGCTACAGACAGGGCGCGCCGACCCCGAGATCCCTAATTGGGGATGATTCTACCCCCTGGGTTTTCGCTCGACGTGGAGCTGCTGTACGTACTTCGATTCGCTGCAGCAGTTACTGGAGGCCATCCGTCGACCGAACGGGCGTCGCACAGGACACGATCTACTCGGCTAGGTGGGTGGGGATGTCTTTATTGGTGCCCGCGGAGCACAGATCGCCCTGATCTCAACTGTGATAAGGATGAACTGCGAGTTCACGCTCACGCCTCCGGGCGTGCGCGCTATCGGGGCTGGCTGCGGGACTTTCGAAGAGGATCGCGCTTCAAACGATGTAGACCACCATGCACTTGCAGTGGGGGTAGGACAGCGGGCAGTTCCGACCATCAGCACCGCTCTCGTTTCCGACTTTAGCGGTCATGGTGCATCTGATTCCAGACGCGACCAGTGCGGTAGAGATGGAGCTGATGGTCGCGACGCGCCGCAGTCCTACTGCGAGGGGATCCGAGCGGCTACGATGGTTCCAATGCCGAGTTCCGCGCTCCTGGTCATGGATGTCCAACGCAGCGTCGTCAACCGCTACCCCGAAGAATCCGAATCGCTGCTCCGCGCCCTGGGCAAGGCCACGACAGCAGCTCGCTCAGCCGGCGTTGCGGTGATCTACGTGATGGTCGCTTTCCGCGAGGGCTCCCCGGAGATCAGCCGCCGTAACCGGACCTTCTCCACCCTAGCCGACTCGGGGGCGATGGCCCAGGACCACCCTGACACGCAAATTCATCCTGCGGTGATCCCTCACCCGGGGGACATTGTGGTCACTAAAAAGCGGGTCAGCGCGTTCGCGGGCAGCGACCTCGAAATCCTGCTGCGAGCGTTGGAAGTGGATGCTCTGGTCCTGACTGGCATCGCGACTAGTGGGGTAGTGCTTTCAACGCTCCGCCAGGCGGCCGATCTCGACTACCAACTCACCGTCCTTCGAGACGGATGCGCGGACGCGGATCCCGAGGTCCACCGCGTGCTACTGGAGAAGGTTTTCCCCCGACAGGCTGAAGTGCTCAGCACCGACGACTGGGTCGAGCGCTTGACCAGCGCGACCCCTACCCCGTAGCACAGTGATCGCGCCCCGACCCATCTGTGGCCACGACCGGCGTGTGACCAAGTCCTCCCGGAACGGTACGTGGAGTAGCTCCTGGCTGTGATCCTTGCGAGGCTAGGTATGCGGGGATGCGCGCAGATGCTGAACGCCGAGTCCCGGAAGGCGTCTCCAGTCCGCGTCAGGGACCTGCCGGCCATCGACGGCGTCGGCCTCACCCCGCCTCATGCGTGGTCTCACCTATGAAGAAGACAGCACCAGGTGAGGTGCAGCGCTTCTACTACCGACAGACCACCTACGACTACTACCAAGGCAGCGACCTGACCGTGGGGCTCTCGGAAACAGCGCTTCACGATCTGTTTGGCCGCATCCTCCTACCTCCCCAGGAGGAGCGACGCGAGCACCAGCGCGGCAGCTTTGAACACCTCGGCCACCTCGATCGGTTTGTCGCCATCGTTCCAACCGCCGGCATTGATCGCGTGTTGGTGAGCGGCTTGGGGGTGCAGGTGTGGTTGTCCGCGAATTCGCTTTCAGAGCTGATCGCTGGCTGCACAGAGAGTCAGGTCCAAGTCCTCTGCATGGCTGGCCCGGGCGGCCGGCCCAAAGTCACAGTGATCGGGGAGCGAGACGGCTTTGACTCGGCCTGCGTGCTGTGGGCGCTCCTGCCCAAGGGCACCGGTAAGTATTGAAGTGATGTCTGGGCAAGTCCTGTCGGGGGCGAACTATCTCCCCCTTGGCAGCCGAACTACGGCACAGCTAGACTCGCTGGGAAGGGTCGGAGTCTAACGTGCGAAACAGCAGGCTCCACCCCAGTCCGCCGAAGCACCAGGAGGCCATTCATGATCGGAGAGAAGACTCAGCATTTCGAGGGCAAGCACACCGACCTAGCTCAACTCCAGGGACAGATCGAGGACTATCTGAAGTCCGATGGCTTCAAGACGCAGACCTCGCCACCCAGCCCGAGCGGGACTGTTATCCAGGCCAAGAAGGGCGGTTTTCTGAGCGACGTCATTGACGCGAATCGGGCGCTGACGATTCTCATCGATGGCCAACCTGACGACTTCACGGTCCGGACTGGGATCGGCAAGTGGTTGGAGCACCTGGCGGTCGCGGCAGTTGAGACCCTTGTGCTCTCGGAGCTGTTCCTGGTGGTCGATGTCGGTGAGATGGCCTGGAACGTGGAGATCGAGAACAAGCTCGCCAAGAAGGTGGCCGAGTTGGTCGGATGAACGCCATCCCGGAGTCCTGACTGTCGACCGGTCGTGGGGTTGGTAGAGGACGCCAGCTGTGCCGGGGTGATGGGGAATGGCGGCTAGTGCTAGGAGTTCGGTTCGGAGGACTCGATTCCGACGCGGCACGACTAATTTCCGGCGACCCCATTAGATTGGCATGGATTGCCGCCACCGAAGGAGCCTTCTCCGCCTAGCTGTCGGATTGTTCTAGTAGTCGAACCGGGCCGACTGGCACCCCCAAGTCCTGTGGGGGAGCCCTCCTAGCCTGGACGGCGCTCTGGGCGAGTCTCACGCGGCCAGCCTCCGGG
>JBARIA010000080.1:0-8498 GCA_049799515.1 Candidatus Dormiibacterota bacterium
TCTTCTGCGGGTCGACGCGAAAATCCAGATGATAGAAGAGCAGATGATTGTTCACGCGATACGGACCGTATCCGCCGCGCAAAATCTGAGCCTGCGTGGGAGGCGCTCCAGGTTGCGGCGGCCGATAGGATGGCGCTTGTTGCTGCTGTGTTGTTTGCGCGGGAAGCGGCGTGGTGGCGCAGGCGAGTAAGAAAATAATGGTGAAGAAATTCCTGCAGAACGTCGATTTGAACATAACCCTGTCCCTCTGAGTTTTGCGTGCTCGGCGCTGAAGCGCCTGAAGCAGCGCGAGTGTATCACCCCACGAAAAACGCGGCGCGATAGTATTTCGGACGGAACGGAGCGGGAGAAGATCAGGGTCGGGAAGTACCATGTAACCACAGCACCTAGCAGCCGTGTCCAAATCAGGACACCACCGACAATCCCACTTGATTTCTGCAAGAAACGGAAATAGCCTAAGGTTAGTTGTACCTGCAGTTCCCCCCTTCCAGAAAGCATGTTGAACATTGTCTGCAAATATTCCGCACCACCGGATTCTCATCATTCACAATAATCTGGCCATTGCCAACGCGGCTCAGGCCGCACTTGCCGACTCCAATGCCGCCTCGTTCGATGTGGAATGGGTCCGTACACTTTCCGAGGGTTTGGAGCGCCTGGGCAAAAACGAAATTGCCGCTGTCATACTCGGGCTGTCGTTACCCGATAGTGGAGGGATCGAGACGTTTGACAAGCTGTTCGCCGCCGCGGCCACGTCCGGGACGCCGCGCAACGGCGCCCCCTGCTCCAGGCGCGCCAGGGAGGCGAAGGTCGGAAAGCCGGTCCTGATCGCCAGCGCCTGGATCTGGGGATCGCCGGAGACGATCGCAATGCGCTTCTGGAAACCCCTGGTGTACTGCATCAACAGACGCATATCGAGTGGTGAGCGCAGGACCCGTCCATCCGGCGGCACCACGAACACCAGATCGCGATCGCCTTCGGCGCGCCGGATCCGGTCGACCAGATCGGTGATCTCGTCGTTAGGTTCTACGTAGAGAAGCTTGGCCATGGTTCTCAGGCCCCCCGACCATCATCACCAACGGTCCCGCCCCGAACCTCGTTACGAGCCATCGGAACCTCGGATCGCCTTGGTCACCTTGCGGAAGATTCCCTCCAACCCCGGCCCCTCTTCGGTGGCGTCGTCGATGTGGCCACAACCCTGATATGCCAGACCCATCGGAACCACGTCGGCCGGGGAGGTCAGCAGCCCGGTGGTGTCGTGGACCGCGCTCAACTCCTCCGGACCCAGCAGTTGGAAGGTCGGGGGGTGGACGAACGGCAGGTAGTCAGTCCAGTGCAGCACGCTGAGCTGCTCAATCACTTCGGGAAGCAGGGCCCCGCCGCCGCAGAGCCGAACTGCCGTGGGCAGGGGCTGCCCCTTGGCCAGGTCATGCAGCACCAGCGCCACCCCCTGGGCCAGCACCTCCGCCGACTCCCCCATGGCCCGCCGGACCATGGCCTCCTCCTGGCCTCCCAAAACCCCCGCCGAGTGCCGCAGTTTCAAACTCTCAGAGAGCAGCAGGGAGAGGTCCATGTCATGGGCCAACTTGCGAGTGAAGGCGCGACCACCCAGCTCGAACATCCGGGTGGACTCCAGGACGGCGCTACGGACCAGGCTGACGGTGGTAGTTCTCGCCCCGATGTCGATAAAGATGGCGCCCGACTCCAGGACCTCGGGGGTCGAGGCCAACCGGGCCACGGCATACGGCTCGGCCACCGTCTCCAGGAGCTCAAGGTCGAGCGCCTGGGTGATCTCGTCCACCGCCGCGTACTGGCCCTCGGTGGCGAAGGTGTTGAACACGGTGAGCTCGACCTTCTGCCCTTGATATCGGAGCGGGTCTAGGACCGGCTGTCCGTCGACCTTGGCAGCGGTGATCGACGAATGCACCAGCCGCAGAGTGCCATCCGACTCCCCGGAGGACTCCTCGTCCAGGCGGGCCTGGGCCTCGCGGAGGGCTCGGCGCTGAATCCCCTCAACCTGGTCATCCAGCTCGCGCCGGGAGATCCGGACCTGGGGCCTGCCCCTGATCCTGGAGCCGGAGTTGCTGATCGCCCTGACCCGAGCACCTCCGATCCCGACCACCACCCTGGTCGGGATCACCTCAGCCATGTCCTCGGCGGCTTCCAGGGCAGCGTGGCAGCCCTCGAGCACCGATTCCAGGTCGACCGGTTGCCCCGGATCGATCTGGCCCGGGCCCTGCTCCGAGCGGCCCACCCCCAGCACGATGGCCTCGCCCGCCTCTTTCTTGAGCACCAGCGCCTTGATCACCTGGGCGCCGACGTCGAGTGCGGTTACATGGGTCCTGGGCTGTCGGCGCGCCGACGGGACCTGCGGCATCAAGCTTCCTCCAGACTGGACCCAAGGATGGTACGCACCGTCGCCAGCGCGGCGGCGTGACCGCCAGCGGAGACTCCCCCCTGGCCAAACTGCGCAGTGCCTCCGCCACCGCCGAACTGGCGACAGGCGGCCTGCGCAATCTGGCCCGCGTGGAATCCTCGGGCTACCAGGTCAGGAGTCAGCTTAAGGGCCAGCTCCGATCCGGCTAGCACCACCACGCAACCCTGACCGATTTCCGCCGACAGTTCGTCGGCCCGCCGCATCCGGTCTCCTCTCTCCAACGAGGACGGCAGGTCGAGGATGGCCAGAGTGATCTCTCCGACTTGCTCCTTGATGACGGCCTCCACCGGGCGCGCCCCCTGGCGGCGCGCCTCGCTCAGCTCCTTCTCGAGAATCCGGACCCGGTCCTGAAGTCCTTCGACCCGGGCTCTGACTTCGCCCGCCGGGGCCCGAAGCTGCTTGGCGATCTCGGTGATCTGACTCCGCTGCTCCTCCCACCAGCGCTCGGCGGCCGCCCCGGCCACCATCTCGATCCGGCGCAGCCCGGAGCCGACGCTGTGCTCGGCGGTGAGGACGGCCGAACCGACCTGGCCGGAGCGCTCGACATGGGTCCCGCCGCAGAGCTCTCGGGAGAAGTCTCCAAAACTCACCACCCGGACGTCCTCGCCGTAGCTCTCCTCAGGTAATGCGAGCGCGCCGGAACGGCGCGCCTGGTCCAGAGATAGCAGCTCGACCCGACGCTCCAGGTCTGCCCTGATCGCGAGGTTGAGCTGCCGCTCCAGGGCCACCAGCTGCTCCGGCGAGAGCGGCTTAGGCCAACTGAAATCGAAGGTGGCCCGCTCCGAAGAGACCAGCGAACCCCGCTGAACCACTCCCTCGCCCAGTTGGCGGTGCAGCGCCGCATTCAATAGGTGGGTCGCCGAGTGGTGGGCGGCGCAGCCGCCCCGAGAGACCGGGTCGACCGTAGCCAGGACCAGTTGGCCTGAGGTGAGCTCTCCCTGCTCCACTCGGCAGCGGTGGACCCGGGTTCCCAGCCCGGGGGAGGTGGTGTCCAGCACCAGTGCTGATCCCCCCTCCCAGTCCAGGCTGCCCCGGTCCCCCACCTGGCCGCCACCCTCGGCGTAGAAGGGGGAGCGCTCCAGAACCACCTCGATCTCTTCGCCAGCACCTACCCCGGCGATGGTCTCGCTGTCTCTTAGAAGTAGGCTGACCAGACTCTCCGCTTGCAGTCGATCGTAGCCCACGAACTCGGTCTGAGGTAGCTCCAACCGCGCGCCCTTGGCCACGGCGGTGGGGCGGCTGGTCCGGGCCAGATCCCGCTGCTGCTGAAGCAGCAGTTCGACCTGGCCCAGGTCGACCCGGACCCCTCTGGCGGCAGCCAGATCCTCGGTAACCTCCAAGGGGAATCCGTAGGTGTCGTGCAACCGGAAGGCATCGGCCCCGGAGATCACACCTCCCTCAGCTCGGCCGACCACCGTCTCGAACTGCTCCATCCCCCTCGCCAAGGTCTCCTGGAAGCGCGCCTCCTCCTGCTCGATCACCGCCCGCACCCGTTGGGCCCCACTCGCCAACTCCGAATAGGTGTCGCCCAGGATCGCCACCACCACCGGCACACACGGTCCCAGCCCGCCGGCCACGTCCAGGCTCATCGAGCTCACCAGGGCCCTCCGCAAGAGGTGACGGAGGACGTAGCCTCGCCCCTCATTGGATGGCAGGACACCGTCCGCGATCAGCATGCAGGCGCCCCGCGCATGGTCGGACAGCCGACGCAGGTGGCGATCCCGCTGGGCCTGGTCCCCCGGCCCAGGCTGCCGGGAACGGTTGGCGAAATCCTCGCGAATCGGGGCAAAGAGGTCAGTGTCGAAGATCGAGGCACATCCCTGAAGCACCATCGCGACCCGCTCCAGCCCCATCCCGGTATCCACCCCGGGATGGGGCAAGGGCACCGTGCGGCCATCGGCAAGCTTCTCCGAGTCCATGAACACCAGGTTCCAGATCTCGAGATAGCGCTCACCCTGACCGGGGCGCTCGTCCGCACCCCTGCCAAAGCTCTCCCCCAGGTCGTAGTAGATCTCGCTGTCGACCCCGCAGGGACCGGTCGGTCCCGCCTGCCAGAAGTTCTCCTCCAGCCGGCTAACCCGCTCCGGGGGGATGCCTGCGACCTTCTCCCAAAGCCTCAGCGAGGTCTCGTCGCCGGGATGGACGCTGGGATAGAGCCGGGCGGGATCGAGGCCGAATCCCTTCGTCAGCAACTCAAAGGCGTAAGCAATCGCCTCCTCTTTGAAGTACGCCCCGAAGCTGAAGTTGCCAAGCATCTCGAAGAAGGTGTCGTGGCTGAGATCACCCACGGCGTCGATGTCGGTGGCCCGGAAGGCCTTCTGACAGGAGGTCAGCCGGGTCTGGGGTGGGGTTTTTTGGCCCAGGAAATAGGCTTTAAATGGAACCATGCCGGCGCTGACCAGCAGCAGACTGGGATCGTCTCGGGGGATCAGCGGCGCGCTAGGCACCCGGAGATGGTCGTGCTGCTGGAAATAGTTCAGAAAATCAGTGCGGATTTGTTGACTTAGCAATGCCCATGGTCCATTCGGGATCGGCCGGATTCTAGCCGCTCGACCACCCGGCCGACGACCTCCGTACTACTCCGGCAGCTCTCGCTTGAGTTGGGCCAGCGCCGCCCGTTGCAGCCGGCTGACATGCATCTGGCTGATCCCCAACCGGCGGGCCACCTCAGTTTGGGGCAGCTGCTCCACGAAACGCAGCACCATGATCTCGCGCTCTCTCGGAGTCAGGTGGCGCATGGCTCCAGCCAGCATGTTCTGCAGCTCGATCCGGCTCAAGTTCTCGTCCTCCGCGCCCAGCCGGTCACCCAGCTCGCCATCCCCGTCGCCCTGGCGGGAAGGGGACTCCAGGGAGAGCGCCCGCTGGGCCGGCCCCGCCTCCAGCGCCTGGAGGACCTCGTCCGGCTCCAGCTCCAGCCGGGCCGCGATCTCGGGAACGGTCGGGCTCCGCCCCAGCTCCTGACTAAGCTCCTGCTGGGTGCGCACCACCCGGGCATAGGTCTCCTGAAGGCGTCTGGGAACCCGCACCGCCCAGCTCTTATCCCGGAAGTAGCGCTTGATCTCGCCCAGGATGGTAGGGGTCGCAAAAGTAGTGAACTCCAGGCCCAGGTCGGGGTCGAAGCGGTTGATCGCCGCGATCAGCCCCAGATAACCGACCTGCTCCAGGTCCTCCAGCGGCTCACCCCGGCCCGCGAAGCGACGGGCCAATGAGTGGACCAGGGCGGCGTACTGAGGGACCAATTCCTCCCGCACCTTGGGATCGCGGGTCTTGGCGTACTCAGCGAAGAGCCGCCGCTGCAACTCGCGATCGAAGCGGGGGGGCGCTGACCCCGCCTCGGTCACCGCCAGCGGTACTTGGCCAGACGGACCCGCACCAGCCCGTCGCCCGCCGCCTGGAAGTCGACGTCATCGGCGAAGCAGCTGAGCATGGAGATCGCGAGGTCGAGAGCCTCGGCGGTTGCCAGAGCGGCGGCCGGCACCCTCGGGGTGTCTTCTAGCTGGGGCGGAGGCTTGGTACCGAGCAGCCGTACCTCGATCCTCAGAGCATCCTCTTGGACCAGGAAGTTGATCCGGACCTTGGCATCTGCCATCCCGGCCACGACGGCCGCCCGGATGGTGTGCTCACAGGCTTCGGCAATAGCGATGTTGAGCTCGTCCAGTGCCTCCAGACTCAACCCGGCGACGCTGGCCATCCCGGCCGCCGCCCGCTTGGCGACCACTATGTACTGGGGATCGGCGGGGATCCTCAGCTCCGTCGCCTCGGCCGTCTTGGCAGCCATCACCTCTGAAATTGCCCCCTCCGACCCGAACCCAAACCTGTCCGATGGGCCCGGCGGCTCCCGTCGGCTCTTGGCTCCGATCCCTCGCACACTAAGTGGGTGCGCCGCACGCTACCTTCCAAATCCTCTCGCGGAGGCTCGTGGGCCGTCGGCGGTATTGGCGCTCCCGAGGAATCATCACTAGGGTCGGGTGCTTGTGTCCGGCGGGGCCCCGGACCCAAATCAACCGTAGCACGGCTCACTGAGAGCGCGTCTCTCGGGGACCGCTCAGCCTGGGTGCCAACCTCAGCCCGACCTCAGCCAGCTGCTCCGGAAGGACCGCCGTGGGCGCTCCGGTGAGCGGATCGGACCCCGTCTGAGTCTTGGGGAAGGCGATCACCTCGCGGACCGACGGCTCCTCTAAGCCCACCATCACCATCCGGTCGATGCCGGCCGCAAAACCCCCGTGGGGGGGAGCCCCATAGCGGAAGGCGGTGATGAGGAAACCGAACTTTTGCTGAGCTTCCTCAGGTGTCAACCCGAGAGCCGAGAAGATCGCCTGCTGCTGCTCGGGACGGGTGATCCGCAAGGAGCCGCTGCCCAACTCGACCCCATTGCAGACGATGTCATAGGCCCGCGAGCGAACCCGCAGAGGGTCACTTGCGATCAGCGGCCAATCGTCTGGATGGGGCTGGGTGAAGGGGTGATGCACGGGACTGATTCCTCCGCCGGCGGAGCTCTCGAAGAGAGGGAACTCGGTAACCCACAGGAAATCGAAGCGACCGTCGGGGATCCAGCCGAAGCGGCGGGCAGCATGTAACCGAACCGCCCCCAGAGCAATCGCCGCCACCTCTCCGGGGCCGGCCGTGAAGCAGACGCAGTCCCCGTCCTCGAGCCCCATTTGATCCGTCAGCGCACCCAGCTCAGCCTCGGAAAAGAACTTGGCTATCGACCCCTCGTACTGTCCCGCTCGGCGCCACAGGTAGGCGAGTCCCATCGCGCCGTAGGTCTTGGCCACCTGCAGCCATTCCCCCTCCAGCTCGCCCCGGATCAGCTCCGCACCGCCCGGCACCCGCAGGGCGCGGACCGTTCCACCGGTTGCCAGCGCCGAGGCAAACACCCGGAAGGAGGTCTCCCGGAAAACCTCAGATACGTCTTGCAACTCGTGCCCGAATCGGGTGTCCGGCTTGTCGGAGCCGTAGCGCTCCATCGCCTCGCGGTACGGGATGCGCGGCCAGGGGGTCGGGATCGGCTGTCCGAAGGCCTCCTCCCAGGCCACCGAGATCATCGACTCCAGGACCTCGTAGATCTCCTCCTCGTCGACGAAGGACATCTCCAGGTCCAGCTGAGTGAACTCAAACTGTCGGTCGGCGCGGAGGTCCTCGTCGCGCCAGCAGCGGGCGATCTGGAAGTAGCGGTCAAAGCCGGCCACCATCGACAGCTGCTTGTAGAGCTGGGGCGACTGGGGCAGGGCCCAGACATGGCCCGGCTGCATCCGGCTGGGCACCATGAAGTCCCGCGCCCCCTCCGGGGTGCTGGGGATCATGGTCGGGGTCTCGATCTCGGTAAAGCCCATCCGGTCGGCCTCGTCGCGCAGCCGCTTGATGAAGCGATGCCGGGCCCGCAGATTGCGCTGCATCCGCGGCCGGCGCAGGTCCAGATAGCGGTACTGGAGGCGAACCCGCTCATCGGCCTCAGCTTCATCCGCAGTCCCGATCGGCATCGCCTCCGCCTGGGCCAGCACCTCGCAACGGTCCACCGCCACCTCCACCTGGCCGCTGGGCAGGTTGGGGTTCTCACTCCCCTCAGGGCGTGGCTCAACGACTCCCTCGGCACGCAGCACCCACTCCAGGCGGCAGCGCTCCGCCACCTGCTGAGCCTCTGGAAAGTGGGCGGGATTGAAGACCAGCTGGACCACCCCGGTGTGGTCACGCAGGTCGATGAAGGTTAGCCCGCCATGGTCCCGGCGGTGGTTCACCCAGCCTGCCAGCAGCACCCGCTCCCCCCGGTCGGCCAGGTTGACCGTGCCGCACATCCGGCGCCCCCTCACTGGCCCATCTCCCGGTCCGCCGCCTGGGCCCACTCACGCACCTGCGCCGAGGCCTCCTCCAAGCGGACGGCCACCTGCTCGCCGGTGCTGAGGCGCCTCAGGGTCACCTGCTGGGCCTTGGCCTCGTTCTCCCCTAGCAGCCCGACCGCCCCGGCCCCGCTGCGCTCGGCGGCCCGCATCTTGCCCTTGAGGCTGCGCCGGCCCACGTCGCAGATGACCGCCAGACCGTCGCGGCGCAGCCGCTGGGCGAATTCGAT
>JBARIA010000081.1:0-3233 GCA_049799515.1 Candidatus Dormiibacterota bacterium
GCCGGAGGCAGCCCGGTCCTTCCCCTGATACGCGCCCTGATGGATCAGCTACCCCCAGAAGCGGCCGACTGGGTCCATTGGGGGGCGACCAGCCAGGATGCCCTGGACTCCGCCATGATGCTGGTGGCCCGGCGCAGCTGCCGGCTGATTCTGGCCGATCTGGATGGCGCCATTCGAGCCGGCGCCCAGCTCGCCGGCCGCCACCGCTCGACCCTGCAGGTGGGCCGCACCCTGCTCCAGCACGCCGTGCCCTCCACCTTCGGGCTCAGGGCGGCCGAGTGGGTGACGGCGATTGTCGAGGTGAGGACCATCCTGGCCGATGTCGACGCCAAGCGGCTGGCGGTCCAGCTGGGTGGGGCGGCGGGCACCTTAGCCTCCCTCGAGGGGAGCGGCCCCCAGGTGGTGAGACTCCTGGCGGAGCGTCTCCAGTTGGCCGAGCCCCTTTTGCCCTGGCACACCAACCGGGTTCGGCCGGCTCAGCTGGCCGCAGCCCTCGGGATGGTGGCGGGCGTGTCAGCCAAGGTGGCCCAGGACGTGCTGCTGCTCAACCAGAGCGAGGTAGGCGAGGTCAGCGAGGCTTTGACCGAGGGGCGGGGCGGCTCCTCGACCATGCCCCAGAAGCGCAATGCCACCGGCTCGGTCGCGATCATCGCCGGCTACCGCCGGGCGGTCGGCCTAGTTGGGGTGATCCAGGGGGGAATGGCCCAGGAGCTGGAACGCTCGGTCGGCGACTGGCAGGCGGAGTGGACAACCATGACCGAGCTGCTGCGCCTGACCGGCGGGGTTTCGCACCAGCTCCACCAGCTCCTGGAAGGTCTCCAAGTCGACGAAACCCGGATGACAGAGAACCTCGCCCTTAGCCGTGGCGGAGTGATGGCCGAGCGGATCGCCTTGCGGTTGACCGGGAGCCTCGGTCGCGCCCGGGCCCGGCAGGTGGTCGAGGAGGCTCTCGGCAGGAGCTGGTCGCAGGGGACCTCCCTCCGAGAGGAGCTGGCCAAGGAACCCGAGGTGGCCCGGGAACTCAGCCCGGCCGGCCTCGACGAGCTGTGCGACCCGCAGGCTTATCTGGGCGCCAACGATGTATTCATTGATCGCGCCCTGGCCCAGCGGCCAGGCCAATCTCAGGAGCAGGCATGAGCCGGATCGAGATCTCTGGCGGCGCGGTTGCATACCAGCTCGACGGGCCGACCAGTGGTCCGGTGCTGGTTCTGCTGAACTCGCTGGGCACCACGACCAATCTCTGGGAGCCGCAGCTGCCATCGCTGTGCCGGTTCTTTCGGGTTCTCCTCTACGACTATCCCGGCCACGGCGACTCCGCTCCGCGCCCCGGCCCCTATTCGGTGGAGGGGCTGGGAGACGAGCTCTGCGCCCTGCTCGATGCGCTGGGCATCAAGAGCGCCTGCTTCTGCGGCCTCTCCCTGGGCGGCATGATCGGACTCTCGATCGCGGCACGCTTTCCTGAGCGGGTCGTGCGGCTGGTAGCTGCCTGCACCGACGCCAAGATGTCGCCCCCCCAGTATTGGCTGGATCGGGCTGCCCGAGCAAGAGCTGAGGGCCTGAGCCCACTGCGGGAGCAGATTCTGAGCCGCTGGTTCAGTCCCGATTTCACCAGCAGCGAACCGGCACTGGTGGCGCGATTCGCCGAGCAGCTGTTGAAGGTGGATCCCGGGTCCTACGCCGCCGCCTGCGAGGCCCTGGCGGCCGCCGACCTCACCGACCAGCTGGCCTCGATCAGCGCACCCACCATGATCCTGGCCGGGGCGCTCGACCAGGCCACACCTCCCCGGCGCGGCCTGGACCTGCAGGCGGCGATTCCGGGAGCCACGCTGCGAGTTCTATCCAATGCTGCGCACCTCGCCAACCTCGAACAGCCGGAGAGTTTCGCCGGAGCCTTGCTCGGCCACCTCACCGGTGGCCAATGGGCTCGTGGTGTCGCCACCCGGCGACGGGTTCTCGGTGATCAGCACGTGGACCAGGCATTGGCCAGCGCCACCGCTTTCGCCTCCGACTTTCAGGAGCTGATAACCAGATACGCCTGGGGCGAGGTGTGGGCCCGCCCCGGGCTCGACCAGTTCACCCGCCGCTGTATCACGATCGCCCTGCTGGTTTCGCTGGGCCGCTGGGAGGAGCTCGAGATGCATGTTCGGGCCGCTGAAAACGATCTCAGCCCGGACCAGATCGCCGAGGTGCTGCTGCACGCTGCCATCTATTGCGGAGTGCCGGCGGGCAACGCGGCCTTCGACCACGCCAAGCGAGTGCTCTTCCCGGAGGAGCCCCCAGCGTAGTCTGCTGGTTAGCGACTGGGTCGAAGCGGCGAGCTGGAGGAGTGGCGTGACCGAACTGGAGAACATCCGGGAGTGGGAAGGCAAGAACGTGGTCGATGCCGACGGCGCTGAGGTTGGCCGCCTGGAAGATGTCTACTTCGACGCGGAGACCGATGAGCCGCTGTTCGTCACCGTCCATACCGGGCTCCTGGGCCGGCACCTCACCTTCGTCCCGACCGAGGGTGCGACCCTGGGCCAGGAGTACCTGAAGGTGGCCCGGCTCAAGGCCGAGATCCACCATGCTCCCGACATTGAGAAGGGCGGCGAACTGACCCGGGATGAGGAGGAGCGGATTTTCAAGCACTACGGGATCGCCTACCAGCCAGCCTCGACCGAGGCAGGCCGCCGCCTCGTGCGCCACTAGGTCGAACTGAGAGGCGCCGGCAGGTGAATCAGTCGATCTCCCTATGCTGACGCTCATAGAATTCTCGACCTTTCTCAAGCATCTGCAATCGGACGGGGATCGGCTCGCCCTAGTGGCCCGCAACCACCTTGCCAATGAGGTGCCGTCCTGCCCTGGTTGGACGGTGCATGAGGTGGTCACCCATGTCGCGGAGGTCTACGAGCACAAGATCGCCTGCACTCTCCTTCAAGCTAATCCAGACCCCTGGCCGCCCAGGTGGCCTTCCGAGCGGGAGCCTCTGGAGTGGTTTGCAGACGCCCACCAGCGGCTGCTGACCCTGCTCGGCGAGCGGGGGCCCGAGGCGCCTTCCTACACCTGGTGGCCAGCGGACCAGACGGTCGGTTTCTGGGCCAGGCGAATGGCCCAGGAGACGGTGATCCACCGGGTGGATGTGGAGCTCAGCCGCGGCCTCTCAAGCTCGGTCGACCCCGAGCTCGCCGTCGACGGCGTAGACGAGGTGCTGGTTGTATTCCTGGGCGGGGACTGGTCGGAAGCGCCCTCCGACC
>JBARIA010000082.1:0-9875 GCA_049799515.1 Candidatus Dormiibacterota bacterium
GCGAGCAGCAGCGGGCCCAGTACCGCCGAGCAGACCAGCAGCCCGGAACGGAGGTCGGCGCAGATCTCAGGCAGTAGGAAGGCAGCGAAGGCGGTGCCGCAGATCGCCGCCACCGCGGTCAGCTGAAGCGCCGCGACGAAGCCGGTCGCTGCGCCGCCCAGGTGGCTGACCGGTACCAGCAGCAGACCGGCCACCAGCCCTGAGGCGGCCAGGGCGACGCTGGGGGCGTCCCCCACCAGGCGCCAACGGCAGAGCAGCACCAACCCGGCGGCGACGAAGGCCACCAGGGCGGCGTCGGAGGCGCCCAGCGAGGCCGCCCCCGCCGGAAGCGAGGGCGCCAGGGTGAGCACCCCGGCGCCAGCCAGCGGCAGGAGCAGGGCGAGGGCTGCGCCCCAGATGGCGAGCCGACTGCTGGCCGGGTTGGCGAGCCGCTCGACAATGCCGCGGCGATCATCCCCGCGGTAGCCGGCTCCGGACCGACCCAGGAGCTGGCCGGCGCTGCGAACGCCCATCCGCCCGGTCAGTTGGACCGGGGCGGCGGACCGTCCGGGGTGAACAAGAGCCGGGCCATGGCCACCGCCGCCAGCTGGCTGGAGACCCCAAGCTTGCCCAGGATGCCCTGGATGTGGGTCCGCACCGTGCCCACAGACACGAAGAATGTCACGGCGATGTCGCCTGCGCTCTCGCCCTCGGAGAGGGCCCATAGCACCTGGCGCTCGCGGGCAGTGAGCTGGGCCAGCCGGCGGTGGGCGTCCTGCTCGACGATCAGCCGCTGCCTGCCCCGCTCGATCAGCTCGCGGTAGTCCGCCTCCGGGATGAGCGGCTGGTTGCGCAGCGTCGCCTCGGCCGCGTCGAGCAGGTGCTCAAACGGCTGCGCCTTGCTCACCCAGCCGCTGGCGCCCAGCGCCAACGCGGCGGCGACGTGGTCCTCGTCGTTGCAGCCGGTGACCACCAGCACCTTGGCCCCGGTCGCCCTTAGCCCGGCCACGAAGTCGAGCCCGTCGGCTTCGTCCAGGTAGAGGTCGAGCAGCACCAGCTGGGGCCGGAGCTCCGCCGCCTGCTGCAGCACCGAGCGCCCCGCCTCAAGGCGGGCGACTGTGCAGGAGTAGCCCCGGGCGCTGAGGGCGAGTTCGAGAGCCTCCGCCAGCATCTCGTGGTTCTCCACGATGAGGATGGAGGCAGGCTCGGCGCGGCGGTCGGCGGCAGCCCCGAGCCGGGGTCGTGTCGCGACGTCTGTTCCGCTCAAGGGGCAGATTCTCCAGCCGCCCCTCCCAGTGCTGCGTGAGATCAGCAGTGTATCCGGGGGAGAAGTGCTACTAAGGCCCTGTTCCGGTGACTGACGGCTTCGTTACAGAGGCCTTCGAGTTCCGCTACACCAACTTCGTTACAGGGCTACCCGGAAGTGACTCAGTGGCAGGAGGCCTGGGTGCCGACCAGGAAGATCGCGATCACCGCGATCAGGTTGAAGGAGGCGTGGAGGACCATGCTCGGGATAAGCGATCGAGACCGCTCGTAGACCAGGGCCAGGGCCGCCCCGGCGATGAAGAGGGAGGGGCCCAGGAGCAGGATCGAGCCGCCCACCGAGAGGGTGTGGGCCAGAGCGAAGACCAGGCTGCTGACTAAGACCGAGACGGTCACCCCCCACTTGCGGCGGAGCCCACCGTAGATGAAGCCGCGGAAGGCGATCTCCTCGACGATCGGGGCGATCACGGCCACCCCGATCACCCCCAGAAGGGGATCAGATCCGAAGGCCTGGGAGATGTCGCAGCCCTGGGGATTCTTCATCCCGCCCAGGAGCGGCGACAGGATCTCGGAGATGATCCCGGTCAGCACCTGGAGGAAGAGCGCCAAGGGCGGCATCAGGACCACAACCCAGACCGGAAATCGCCTGAGCCCGAGCTTGTCCCAGGTCCCGCCGCCGTACCGGCTGGCAAAGAAGAGCACGATCCCCAGCAGCGCCCCGTAGAAGGTGACGGTGGTGGCGAAGCTGTAGTACGGGGAGATCGGCGCCCACTTAGGGCCGGAGAGGGCCCGGACCACCCCCATCTGGTGCAGGGCGAGCACCACCAAGGTCGGTACCAAGTAGGCGGCGGCCACCCCCGGTAGCGAGATGATCACGGCCAGGACGATCTGGCGAAGCCCCCACGGGGCCCCGGGTAGTGGGGGGTTGGGAGCAGGGGAAGGTGGCGAAGGTGCCTCGATCAGAACCCCGGCCCCCGACGAGCACCGGATCCCGAGCTAGACCCCCTCCCGGAGCCGGGATCCTCGTTCCACTTGGTCCCCGGCGACGACGGTGGCGGGGGAGCGTTGCCGACCCAGGGGATGGGGAAGCGCTCGCTGACCTGAGCCGGATCGGCTAGGACCGGCGACTCAGCCACCGGATGGCGAGCGGCGGGGCGGGCCGGCAGGGTGGGGCTGGTCCGGATCCAAAGGTAGGCGAGGCCACCCAGCAGGAGGACATAGACCACAGCGAACGTCCAGGAGCTCTCCAGCACCCCGACCAGGGCCGAGGCCAGCAGCTGGAGGCCGAGGCCCCAGCTGACCCTCTCCGGATGGCCGGTTAACGTGGTCCCCGGACGGACCACCCCCAAGGTGCCGGCCAGGATCAGGGCGTCTCCACCCAGCCCCACCACCGCCCCGATGAACACCAGAGCGAAGTCCAGAGGCCCTTGCGGAGCGCCCAGGTTGGCGATGGCGCCTCCCAGGGCCAGCACCGCGATCACGTTGAACAGCACCGAGCAGGCCGAAACGAATAGCAAGGCGAGGGCCAGCCGCATCCTCCACTCAGGGGATGGCGACCGATCTGGGAGGCGCCGCTCCATCGGGGTGGCAACCGGCGCCGTGCTGCGCCGCCGGCGGGGCTCGTTCACCATCGCGTCACCATAGATCCAGAGCTGCCGCGCCCAGGCGCGGCAGCAGTGCGTTGCCGGAGAGCGGGCACCAGCACATCATGCCTGAAGGCTCCGCACGCCGAGTCCCTGGCCGGCCCTTCCTTAAAGAAGTGGCGGCTATCTTTTTCACGCACCGGTCGCAGATCGATCCCAGCGCTCGCCCCTATGGACAGCGTTGCTATGCTCCAGTCTGTCCTGGGAGAGAGGAGCCCTGTCATGACCGCACGAGTGAGAACTTCACCAAGAGCCGAACCGGTCGTGGTCGAGGTTGCTTTGGATGACGAAACTCGGAGTTACGCCTTCTTCGTGCGAAAACTGAATATCGCCGGAGGCGCGGCAACGCTTCCCAGGCTCTCTCCCTTGCGGTGGAGGCTGTCGACTTCGCCCTCGAAGATGCGTCGTCTGAATCTGACGATGGTCACCAGGCCGGTTCTCGGGGTTACCGCAAGGCGGAACTTTCACTCTCGATCGCCTGACCACGTCCGAAGCGACGGAGGGCTGACGTGACCAAGGGACCCCAGGTGCGACGGGCTCTTGAGAAGGCGGGCTGAACAGAGGTCCGCTGCTGGGGGTCTCATCATCACTTTCAGAAAGGGAGGTTGCGATCCACCTTTAGCTTCCACGACTCCCTTGATCTCGGCAAGTCCCATCTCAAGTTGTCGCGAAGGCATTTGGCATGACCGTCGACCGGCTTGGTGACTTGCCTTGAGATCAGGCTAGCGGGCTGGTCAGGGGCTCCGGCCCCGACAAGGCCCGCCTTTCGAGCACTGTTTTGCATCGGGTGATTCCCCGTCTCACGGACCACGGTGCCCGCAGCGAAGAAGGACGCTCCACGGGTGGGGATCCCTACGAGATGGAAGTCCGGGCAGGGGCCCGCGTCGTAGGGTGTGCCTGACGGCGCGGTCAAAGCCGCCCGGCGCCATTAGGCGTCAGAACGCTAGGGACCCCCGTCAAAGGTCCCGACGGGGTCGTTGTGGCCGTCGAAAGTCGGGTCGCCGTGACCCGGACCGGGGCCACCGAGCAGCAGCTCCGCGCCCCAGCTCAGTTTGACAAGGCGACCCAGCCCCTCATGGTTGACCGTCACCGCAAGGTAGGAGCTATCACCTGCGGTGTCCGTTCCAGAGGGTGGTTCGAAGTCGCCACCGACCTATAATTCCCAGCATGCCAGCCCCGAGTGGGGATTCCGGGCGGGTGCCAAGCTCGGTGCTCTCGAGAATCCGGTGCGCCGCCGACTGCCGCGACCTCTCCCTGGAGGAGTGCCGTCAGCTGGCGTCGGAGATCAGGGAGTTCCTGGTCGAGAAGGTCTCCCTAACCGGAGGGCACCTGGGGCCCAACCTGGGGGTGGTGGAACTGACCCTGGCGATCCATCGCACCTACGACAGCCCCATCGACCAGATCGTGTTCGACACCGGCCACCAAGCCTACGTGCACAAGATCCTGACCGGCCGCGGCGACCAGTTCGCCACCCTGCGCCAGGCGGGCGGCCTCTCCGGCTATCCCAGCCGAGCCGAGTCGCCCCATGACATGGTTGAGAACAGCCACGCCTCGACCGGCCTCAGCTACGCCCTGGGGCTGGCCCAGGCCAAGCGCCGCCGAGCCGAGCCGGGCAAGGTGGTGGTGGTGGTCGGCGACGGCTCGCTGACCGGAGGCATGGCCTACGAGGCGCTCAACAACATAGGTGCCCTCCGGCCCGACCTGACCATCGTCCTCAACGACAACGGCCGCTCCTACGCCCCGACCGTGGGGGGGCTGGCCGACCACTTCGCCCGCCTCCGCCTGGACCCCCGCTACGAGGCCGCCAAGAGCGGAATCGGCGGATTCCTGAGCGCCATCCCGGCGGTCGGTGAGCCGGCCCACGAGATGGCCCGGCGGCTCAAGACCGGAATGAAGCAGCTGGTCTCGCCCCACGTCTTCTTCGAGGACCTGGGGATCAAGTACTCGGGACCCATCGACGGCCACGATCTCCGCTCGATCGAGGGAGCCCTCCAGCTGGCCAACCGCCTGCCCGGCCCGGTGGTGGTCCATGTGGTGACCGACAAGGGCCACGGCTTCGAGCACGCCGAGGCCGACGAGGTCGACAAGTTCCACGGCCCCCCACCCTTCGACATCAGCACCGGCAAGCCCACCGGCCAGAGCCGGGTCAGCTACACCGAGGTCTTCGAGGAGGTGCTCCTGCAGCTGGCCGAGTCCGACCCCAAGCTGGTGGCGATCACCGCGGCCATGGCCTCCTCCACCGGGCTGCTCAAGTTCGCCGAGCGCTATCCGGACCGCTTCTACGACGTGGGGATCGCCGAGCAGCACGCGGTCACCTTCGCGGCCGGGCTGGCGATGGGCGGGCTGCACCCGGTGGTCTGCATCTACTCCACCTTCCTGCAGCGGGCCTTCGACCAGGTGATCTGCGACGTCGGGCTGCACAACCTGCCGGTCACCTTCATCCTGGACCGGGCCGGGGTCACCGGCCCGGACGGTAGCTCTCACCACGGGATGTTCGACTTGAGCTACCTGCGGATGGTGCCCAACATGGTGGTGGCGACCCCCCGGGACTCCGAGGAGCTGGGCCGGCTGGTGGCCACCGCCACCGCCCACCAGGGCCCGTTCGCGATCCGCTACCCCAGGGGCCCGGTGGCCGAGAAGGTGATCGACATCCGGCCACTGCCAAGCCTCAGCTGGGAGATGATCCGGGAGGGGGGCAGCGATATCCTCATCTGCGCCTCGGGAAAGATGGTGGCGGTGGCCGAGAACGCCGCCGGGCTGCTCAGTGCCAGCGGCCTCTCCGCCTCGGTGGTGAACGCCCGCTTCATAAAGCCCACCGACCGCCGGCTGGCCAGCTGGGCCAGGGCCCACCGGGCGGTGGTCACGGTGGAGGACAACACAAGGCGGGGGGGGCTGGGAGCCTCGGTGCTGGAGTTCCTGGCCGAGCAGGGGGTGGTCCGGCCGCTGCGCCAGGTGGCGCTCCCAGATCACTTCCTCCCCCACGGCGCCCAGGGCGAGCTCCTGGCGGAGTACGGGCTCACCGCCGAGGGGGTGGCCGAGGCGGCGGTCCTGGCCCTGGAGAGATCCGGGGAAGCTCCCCCTGACCAGGCTCTAGCCGTTGGCTGAAGCGCCGGCCGGGGAGGGGAATCAGAAGGACGAGCTCAGCTCCTTCCTGGCTGCGGTCGTCCAGGACCAGTTCCGAGCCCACCCCTCGGTGGCCCGCGCCAACGGAGACCACTCCGCCGATGGCCTGGTCGCGGCCAGCGGGGCTGGGGCGCGAGAGGCGAGGATCTCCCAACTGGAGCGGCTGCAGGAGCGGGCAGCGGCGGTGGGCAACGTCGAGGAACCCGACCGGCGCCTGGATCTGGAGACAGCCAGGAGCGTCGTCGACTCAGAGCTCTTCAGCCTCCTGGCGAGGCGCAGGGCCTTCCGGGACCCCACCTCTCTACTGGACGAAGACTCCCCGCTGGACGTCGGCAGCTACCTGCTCCGGGACTACGCCCCTTTGCCGGACCGCCTGGTCGGCCTCTGCCGCCAGCTGGAGCAGGTCAGGGAATGGACCGAGGAGGCGCTCCTGCTGCTGGAGCCCCAGCTGGCCGCGCCCCTGATCCAGCTGGCGCTCCAGGGCGCGGAGGGGCATCGCAGCTTCCTGGAGAACGACGTCGCCCCGATCGGAGAGGAGCTGAGCGACCCGGGTCTTCAGCGCCGGCTCAAGGCCGCGGTCCACTCCGCCCAGGAGGCGCTCTCGCGGATCACCAAGGAGCTCGGGAAGCGCCGCCAGGGGGAGGACCGGGATGTCGCCCTGGGCCAGGACGGACTGCGGGCGATGCTCTGGGCCCAGGAGGGGTTGGACCCCTCCATCTCTGAGCTCCGCCAGGGAGCCGAGGCCGAGTTGAACTCGCTCGGTGAGCAGCGGGACCGGCTGCTCAGGGACAGCTTCCAGGGGCGGGCGATCAAGGAGGTCCGCCACGAGCTGGAGTTGGACCATTTCACGGAGGAGACCCTGATCTCGGGAGCGGACGGCCTGCTGGCCGAGCTCCGGCGCTTCGTGGAGGAGCACGCCGAGGTGCCCATCCCCGATGGGCCCGCCTGCCAGGTCAGGCCCAGCCCGGGATTCCTGACCGCCTGGGTGAGCGCCGCCTACGAGGGGGCGGGGACGCTGGAGCGCAAGCCCCTGCCCTGCATCTACTACGTCACCACCCCCCAGGCCAGCTGGAGTGCCAGGGAGACCGACGAGTGGCTCCGCTACCTCAACCGGGGCACCCTGAAGAACACCAGCGTGCACGAGGTCTACCCCGGGCACCACGTCCAGTACCTCTACTCGCGGGGCCTGGACTCCGACGTCCGCCGCTTCTTCTGGATTTCCGGCTTCGGCGAGGGCTGGGCCCACTACGCCGAGCTGCTAATGGTGGAGCGGGGGCTGGCCGACCAGGATCCTCTCCTGCAACTGGCCCAGATCGAGGACGCCCTCCTGCGCGCCTGCCGCTACCGCAGCACGGTGGGGATCCACGCTGAAGGCTGGCCGGTTGAGGAGGGGACCCAGCTGTTTATCGACCGGATCGGCCTCGACGAGCACCCGGCCCGGCGGGAGGCGATGCGGGCCACCTTCGACCCCCTCTATCTGGTCTACACCTTGGGCAAGCTGAAGATCCTCAGCTGGCGGGAGGAATGGCTGCGCTCCAACCGGGGCGACCTGCGCGCCTTCCACAGCCGCCTGCTCTCGGCGGGCAGCCCGCCGCTGGCGGCGCTGGGGCGGTGGCTGAACTCCGAGTGAGCTGATGTCGGGGCGGCAGCGGGCGCTGCTGGTCCTGGCCGGCGCCAACTGCCTCTGGGCCGGCTCCTACGTCGCCGGCAAGGCGGCCCTTGCGACCTGGCCCTTCGCCAGCGTCAACATGCTCCGCTTCAGCATCGCCGCCCTGATCCTGCTCCC
This sequence comes from Candidatus Dormiibacterota bacterium, assembly GCA_049799515.1. Classification (GTDB taxonomy): domain Bacteria; phylum Chloroflexota; class Dormibacteria; order Aeolococcales; family Bog-877; genus Bog-877. Next base: position 7,795 of record JBARIA010000082.1, read on the forward strand.
GGTCCTCTGGAAAGGGCGCCACCGGCTGCCGAAGAGCAAGGGGGACCGCTGGCGGCTGGTGGCCATGGTCTGCCTCGGCTTCGTCGGCAACAAGGCGCTCGAGTACCTGGGGCTCAGCCTGACCACCGCCAGCGACACGGCTCTGCTGATCGCCGCCGAGGCCCTGGCGACGGTGCTCCTGAGCGTGGCCTTCCTCAGCGAGCGGATCAGCCTGGTCGAGGCCGCGGGACTGATCCTGGGTGGGCTGGGGGTCTACCTGGTGGTGGAGGGTGGGCTCCGGGCCCCGACCGCCTTCTCCGGCCATCAGAGCGTCGGCAACCTGCTGGTGGTGGCCTCTCTGATCCTGGAGGCCGGATTCACGGTGATCGGCCGGACGGTGGTCGCCCGCTACCCGCCACTTCTGATCACCGCCGCCGCCGTCACCGGCAGCCTGATCGCCTGGTGGCCGGCCGGTATCGCCGCTCTCTGGGTCCGGGGCTGGCCCTCGCTCTCCGTCGCCGGCTGGATTGGGATTGTGTACCTGGGCGCGGTGACCACCGCTCTCTGCTACTGGGCCTGGCTCTGGGGACTCAAGCGGGTGATGCCCGGAGCCATGGCTCCCTTGCTCTTCATCCAGCCCCTTTTAGGGACGGCCCTGGCCGTCGGGGTGAGAGGTGAGCATCCGTCCCTCCCGACTCTCTTCGGAGGCCTGCTCATCCTGCTGGGGGTCACGACTGTGGTTCTTCGGCGCGAGCCTGCCCCGCAAGCTCCGGCCGCATCAGCCGGCACCGCTTAGCCGGTCGGAGCACAAAGCCAGCCGTTCGGTAGCGTCGCGACCATACTCGGCTCGCCTGAGTTTCGTACTGCCCGTCATCCGAATCGATGCGGTCATGCCGCCCCACCCGGACTCGTGCAACGCGTCTGGCCGCCGTGATGAGATCCCGGGGAACTCACCCTCGGTGCGTCGCTGCGGAAGCGAGGCTCGGTCGCAGGTCTACCTAGCTTTCCTCAGGCTCAGCCGTTCCCGGCGGCGCGTCGGCGGAACCGGTGGCCGACCAGTCGGTAAAGCCAGCTCGGCTCGGAATCTCGATCCTTCTGGCAGCAGCCCCCGCCTCGCTCTCCAAAAAACGGCGCAGAGTTGCCTCGTCCAGTGAAACTCGCAGCATCGATCGCAAGTGGTCGGGCAGCAGTTGGCCCGAGATGGTTGGGGCCAGGAAGGCGTCGACCCAGCCGAGCCGGTCGACCAGAATTCCCTGATCCTTGGCGAACACCAGTGGCTCCAGGTTGGCGATCCCCTGCTTCGCGATGGTGACAATCGCCCATACATCTACCGCGTCTCGAGCCACCCGGCGCCCGTACAGGGCGTGGAGCCTGTCGGTGAAGAGGTCGAGCGCAGAAAGGACATTGATGTCGTCGATCCGGGTGAAGTCGCCTAACTGGGGGGCCGCAGCAGCACCGACATCCAGCTTCAGGCTGCCGTCGGGACCCTCGATCAAAAGGCCTTGGAAAGTTGGATGGCGCCGGTAGCGCTCGAGCGACACGGCCGGCAACAGCCGTGCCAGTTCCACCGCTAGGCGGTCACCGAGGAGAGGCACCAGTTCAGGATCAAAGGATCGCACGTCGATATCGTCACTTACGCGGTGTCCGGTGTAGAACTCCGCCAGCGCGGTACCGCCCGCCAAGGCGAACTGCTGAGACTCGGGAAGACTGAAGATCGCGTCCAACACCACATCCTGAAACGGCGTCAGGAGGTGGTGCCTACGCGGGGATGGCGACCCGCTCAAGGAAAAACGCCCAGGTGGACTTGCGCCTCACCTGCAGCATGGGAAGGTCACTACTAATCTCGGCAGGGGAGACCAGGCGCCAAATGTCCTGCCATTTGGCGTTGTCCAGAACCTGGGCTAGCATCGGCTGCCGGACACCAGGGTCGGAGGAGCGCAAATCAGCGACCACATCTCGCCAACTAGCGTCCCCGGACCACATGAAATAGGGGCGGCAATCCCAGTCCTCAAGTGTCACCGGAAAGCGCTTGAGAACCCTCCTCGCCGGTGCTTCGGCCGCATAAGAGCGGGCTCGAGCAGCCGGGTCACCGCAAATCTCCA
>JBARIA010000083.1:0-41821 GCA_049799515.1 Candidatus Dormiibacterota bacterium
CCCCCCCCAACCGTGGTGGCCCGAATCCAAGCGGCAGAAGGCGATCACGGTGTCGCAACAACTGTCGGTCGTCACCCCCACTGGACTGCGGCTGGTGCGTTGCCGTGTCTCCCCGAGCGGAGCAGTACCGGCCGGGCGGCGGGAACTTAGTCGAGAAAGGGCCAGCGATTCCAGGTGGCCAGCACCGGGGCGAGGGACTCCTCTTCGAAGGCGAGATGTTCCAGGAGGCGGTCGGAGAGCTGTTGCAGCGCCTCGCTGAGCCGTCGCCGTTCAAGGACGTCCGAGAGGCTCCCCAAGCCTTGGGATGAGGCCTCGACCGCGTCGAGCAAGCTGGACACCTTGCGGTGGTCCGCTTCCAGCCGATCAACAACCGGATCGAGCCGGGCGTCGGCCCGTCGCACTGCCGGAAACAGGGCCACATCCTCGGCCCCGTGATGTCCATGAACGAAGCGGCAGTACTGCAGGCAGTTCACTCGCAACTGGAACAGCGGACCTTGGGTGCGGAGCCGTCGGATCTCCTCACGGACCTCCTCGGCGGTGGCGCCGGCGGTGACCGAGGCGGCGAGAGTTTGGCAGGTCCTGAGGTCGCGCCGGAGCAGCCCATGGACCCACTTCAGCTCCGCCAGAATTGGGTTGGCTCCAGCCTCGTCCGGCGCGGTCAGCGCCAGCGCCTCCGAGTACCCGCCGGTGGGACTGCTGCCATCCAGTCAGGATAGGGATCTAACGGGGACGGCTCCGCCGCCCTGCAGCAGCAGCTCCAGACGCTGGATCGACTCTAAGGCTCCGCCTTCCATCCCCGCCGCCACCATCTGGTCCCGGTCCGCAACTGACTGAAAGACCGAGCGGGTGGTCAGCTTGGTGCCCCCATCGACCTCTTCGAAGATGGTCGTTTCCAACAAGACATGACCCGGGGCACCCTCGTACTCGAAGGTGCTCACCAGACGCTCCGGCGGAGCGACCTTGTGATAGACACCGTGAAATGCGAACTCCGAACCACTCGCGTCATGCTGGACAAAACGCCAGCAGCCACCGGCCCGAACGTCCATCGTCTCCACCACCGTAGACAGGCTGCTCGGTCCCCACCAGCGCGGTATCAGCTGGGGATCGGTATAAGCGCTGAAGACGAGTTCCCGCGGAGCCCAGTACGTGCGGCTCAGTACCACCTCCTGAACCTGCGGCTCCGCCACGAATGCCGTGTCGAGATCACTCATCGCCTCCCTCCTCGGTCTGCAGTTGCTGCAAGAGCTCGTCGAGCCGGTCGTGGCGCTCCTCCCACCGGTCGCGATACCCCTCGATCCACTCGGATACTTCGGCCAGCGGCGCCGCCTCTAGGCGGCAGGGTCGCCACTGGGCCCGCTTGGTCTGGGAGACCAGGCCGGCGCGCTGGAGCACCTTGAGGTGCTTGGACACCGTCGGGAGCTTGAGCGAGAAGGGGGCGGCCAGCTCCATGACTGTCGCCTCGCCCTGCCCGAGCCGGGCCAGGATCTGGCGGCGGGTCGGATCGGCCAGGGCGGTCAGGGTGCTGCTCAAGCGATCGGGGATCATGTAATTCTTCCTATTGGCTAATTAGCCTAGTGGCAGAATACGGCGAGCAACCGGCGCTGTCAAGCCGTGCGGGCAGCGGGCGTGGGCAATCCGCGTGGTAGCTTCCGTACGACTGGCCGAACGCGTGACAGTAGTGGTTGGGGGAGACGACGATGAGCGTCGAGGTCCGCGGGGTGGTAGCTCGGAGCCTGGGTGCGGCCGTCAGCTTGGAGACGGTTGTGGTGCCTGCGCCCGGACCCGGCGAGGCTCTGGTCGCGATCCAGGCCTGCGGGGTCTGTCACACGGATCTCCACTACCGCGAGGGCGCGATAGGGTCGGACTTCCCCTATCTCCTCGGCCACGAGGCCGCCGGGGTGGTCGAGGCGGTCGGAGAAAATGTCGCGCTGGTCGCCCCCGGGGACTACGTGGTGCTCAACTGGCGGGCCGTCTGTGGAACCTGCCGCGCCTGTCGTCGCGGGCGCCCCTGGTACTGCTTCAGCTCCAGGAATGCAGCCCAACCGATGCGGCTCGCGGACGGCAACGTCCTCTCGGCAGCGCTAGGGATCGGCGCCTTCGCCGAGAAGACACTGGTGGCGGCGGGTCAGTGCACCAAGATCAACCGTGCAGTTCCTCCGCAGGTCGCCTGCCTTCTCGGCTGCGGCGTCATGGCGGGCCTGGGCGCTGCCATCAATACCGGAGCTGTCAGCCGAGGCGACTCTGTGGCGGTGATCGGCTGCGGGGGCGTTGGCGACGCCGCGATCGCCGGCGCCCGACTGGCCGGGGCGACCACGATCATCGCGGTGGACGTCGCCGAGCAAAAGCTCGAGTGGGCCAAGGACTTCGGGGCCACCGAGGTGGTCAATGCGTCCACCGCTGACCCGGTCGCGACCATCCGCGAGCTCACTGGTGGCTTTGGGGCTGACGTAGTCATTGATGCGGTAGGTCAGCCAGAGACGTATCGTCAGGCGTTCTATGCGCGGGATCTGGCCGGGACCGTGGTGTTGGTCGGCGTGCCGCCCCCGGACGCTCTGTTGGAGTTACCTCTGGGTGACGTCTTCGGCCGCGGCGGTGCCCTGAAATCCTCCTGGTACGGCGACTCCCTGCCGGACCGGGACTTCCCCATGTTTGCCGAGCTCTACCTGCAGGGCCGCCTGCCGCTGGAGCGGTTCGTCACCGAGACGATCCAGCTGGATGAGGTGGAGGAGGCCCTCCTTCGGATGCAGCGCGGCGAGGTGTTGCGCTCGGTGGTCCTGTTGTAGCCGCGCCCCGGCGGGTCGGTTTCGGCTGGGGCAGGAGAACCGTTCGGGACGTAGCATGGCGCCCGAGGGGGTTCTGGCCCTGCTCGACCACAGGGAGTGCTGCAACAACCGGTCCATCGCCCGCACCGCCATCGGCAACCGGGCTTGACAGTTGAGGAGTGGGTGTGGCGAAGGTCCTGGGGAGGTTCCCCTTGCGGGGAGCCGGTGGCGAGCCGGTGAACTGGCAGCGCACCCTCTCCTCGCACGGGGTCGCGACTCTGCCACCGAACCGCATCGACACGGCCGCCTGGCTCCTAGCGACCACGGTTGCGGGGACCGCTGAGTCGCACGGGCTGTCGATCTCCGAGTGCCGGGCGGGGATGGTGGAGGTGACCTCCCACGGGGAGGTGGGCGCCCACCGGGAGGTGGAGCTCCTCGCCATTTGCCGTAAAATCCTACGGCTCGACGACGACCTTTCCTGCTTCTACGAGCTGGCCGCAGCTGATCCGGAACTCGCCTGGGTGGTGGCCGGGGCGGGCCGGATGCTGCGCAGTCCGACCGTGTTCGAGGATGTGGTCAAGACCATCTGCACCACCAACTGCTCCTGGTCCGGCACCGAACGGATGGTGGGGGCGCTGGTGGAGAATTTGGGTCGTCCCGATCTGGCCGGAGTGCATGCTTTCCCCACTCCGGATCAGATGGCTGGGGCCGACTCCGACTTCTACCGGAACGTAGTTCGGGCCGGTTACCGGGGCGCCTATCTGCAATCCCTGGCCCGAGCAGTTGCGGACGGTCAGTTGGAGCTGGACACGCTGAACGACCCAGAGCTGCCTGATGCGGAGGCCGAGGCTCGACTGCTGGCCCTTCCTGGCGTCGGGCCATATGCCACCGCCCACATCATGCTCACTGCCCTGGGACGCTACCGCCTGCTGATCCTGGACTCCTGGACCCGACCCACCTACGCGGAGCTCAGCGGTCGCCGAGCCTCGGATCAGGCCATTCGGCGGCGCTTTCGCAAATTCGGCAACTACCAGGGGCTGGCCTTCTGGCTGTACCTGACCAGGGACTGGGTCCCCGACCAGAGCTGACCCTTCGCCAGCCGGTTGCCTGATCCATGGAATCAGCTGATGTGGACCAGCCGGCTTGCCGGGGTCTCGACCTTGAGCGGGACCGGCCCCGGGTAGGGGAACCAGTCGAGATGCGCCTGGCCACGGGGCGAACCTCGAGGAATGTGAAGCTCCATCGCGAAGCTGAGCTGCTGGCCGCTGGTGATGCTGCCCGCCGCCGTGCAGTTGAGCGAGTACTCTCCGCCCGAGGTGAAACCATCCCCGACCAGGCTCTCGTCGAAGGCCGGGCAGAGGCTGTCCAGGTTGACCGGCGCTGACCCGGGATCGGCCAGCACCACCTGGTACTTGACTACCCGGCCCGCTGTCGCGTGACCCGGGGCGACCAGGCGGGCCTTTGGGGCCACCGTCGGCACCGGGGCGACCGGAGCGGTGCTGACAAACTCGGTGACTGCGACGTTGACCTGGCAGGGAGCGAACCTCCGAGAGGAGCGGGGAGCGGTTGCGACCACCTTTCCCGGCTCGCCGGGAAAGCTAAAGGCAATCTTTGCGGACGGTGGTGGTGGCTTGGTCGCAGGCTCCTTCCGCCCCAGTCGGACTGCCTGAAGTCCACTGCAGGACGACAGCCGCCTCGCCGTCGGGGATGGCAGCCTGAGTTGCCGCGAGCCGCTGTCCACCCGTCAGCAAGACGGCAATCGCGCGCTTGTAAAGTGATCCGCTGATCGCCGGACCTAGCGGCACTCCACTACCCGCCAAGATGGTGAATGTCGGTGGTCCCCAGAGCGCGCAGGAGTGCGGCGCCTTATTAGCGAAGACACCTCGGTGTGCAAGTAGTCCCCGGTCACCGTACTCGTCTGTACGTCTCCCGCAGCGATTTCGCTGGCGCGGCAGCGCGGGGTCCCGGAGGGAACCGGGGCCGGTGTGGGTAGGACGACTGGGCTCGTGTGGACCGGAAGCGGTTTCCACGGAACCACCCGGGTGATCGTTCGAGAGGCGGGAACTGCGGTGCCGGCGCCCATCCCCAGCAGCCATCCCGCCAGGAGCAGCAATCCAAGCCCAAAGCAGTGCTTGCGACTCAAGTGAGGAAGTCTGGCAGACACGGGGCTCGGTGGCCGCTTCGATAGCTGAAGAGTCGGACCGTCTCTATGCGCCAGCCGCTAGAAAAAGGGTGGCTGACCCTGCCATTATGGTCGGGTGTCCAAGGAGAGCGAACTAGACTTTCCAGTCGGCAATCCCGATGAGCGCGAGCTGTTGCTGAGCTGGCTCCACTTTCTGCGGGGCGCCATCCTGCGCAAAGTTCAGGGCGTGAGCGACGAGGCCGCCCACTGGCACCCGGATGGCGGACTTATCTCGCTGCTGGGCATCATCAACCACCTCACGCATGTGGAGTGGAGGTGGATCGACGGATCGATGCTGGGTGAGGAGGTGAGCCGGAGCGAAGAGGAGTTTCACCCGGGACCGGAGCTCACGGTCGAGGCCGCCGTCGCTGCCTATCGAGCGCGCGCCGAAAAGACCGACGCCGTGGTGCGCTCGACCCCGTCACTCGCCGCACCTAGCAACTCGGGCAAGGAACGAGACCTTCGGTGGGTGCTGCTGCACCTGATCAATGAGACCGCCCGCCACGCCGGCCACGCCGACTCGACTCGGGAACTTCTGGACGGCACCACTGGGGAGTGACTTGAGGTGGCCGGCTCGCCGCCCACGGTCGGACCGGACTAGTGCGGCACCCGCCAGAGGTGCAGCGCTACCGAACCGAGACATTCCAGGCGCCGGTGTGACCTACCGGACTGTAGGTGGTAGGTGTGACCGTTCTCTGGTTACCCTCGCGCGAGCTGATCTGTGAATGTGGCCACATGCTGCTAGAATGAGGCCACTATGGAGTACGGGATCCGGCAATTGAAGGACGGGAACCTGAGTGGAGCGATAAGGCGGGCACGTCAGGGCGAGGAGATCGTGGTCACGGACCGCGGTCGGCCAGTGGCCAAGATCGTTCCTTATTCGCACCGCCAGCTACCAGCAACGGTCGCTGGACTCATCGCCAGCCGCCGAATGGAGCTGAGAATCCCAATCTTCGAAGGAGTTTCTCCGATTCCCCTCTCGCCTGGGAGCAAGTCGCCCGGTGAGTATGTCAAGGACCAACGCCGCTGATCGTCTACGCGGACACCAGCGCGCTGGTTAAACTTGTCCTGGTCGAAGCTGGGTCAGCCGAGCTACTGGGCCTCGTGAGCGGCATCACCGTGATGGCTAGTGCCAGCATCGCCTACGTCGAACTTCGAGCCGCGCTGGCCGCCGCGCATCGTGATCACCGTCTCCCTCGACGGCGTTTGATCGAGGCGAGAGGTGCGCTCGAAAAGGTTTGGCAAGCAACATCACCACTTGACGTCGACGGTGACCTAGTCCAGGACGCCGGGGAATTAGCAGAACAGATGAGGCTCAAGGGATACGACGCAGTTCACCTCGCTGCCCTCAGACGGCTGGGGACCGCGGTCGAGGTGGACTTCGTGGCCTGTTGGGATGGTGCACTTCGCATCGCCGCTACGCAATTGGGCTACCGCCTTTTCCCAGCTTGAGCGCTCTCCCACTGCGGCGCGCTGGCTGCCACAGACAGTCCTGCTATGCCGTGTTCGTTAGCCCACCGAGCCGTCGCGACGGCGGCTGGCGCCGGATGTCTTCGCCCCGATCCGGGTACCTGGACGGACAGTGCAGCTGAGGATCGAATGCTGTCCGTGTCGCCACCGGTTGGCGATGTGCACCACAACGTGGTCCATTGGGAGTCCGCCGCCACTTGCCCCGTCTTCCGAGAATCACCGGCGCCCAAGCGATGCGAACCCTGGTGCGCGCCGGATGGCGGCCGGTACGACAGAGAGGTAGCCACGTGGTCCTTCGCCACGACGAACACTCAGGACGGGTCGTGGTTCCCATCCACGCGGGGATGGTGCTCAAGCCTAAGACTTTGACCTCTATTTTGGCACAAGCTGGAATCCGCATCGAGAAAATGGTGGATCGAGGGCGCTGAGCACGTGGCAGAAAGCATTCGGAATTACTCGGTCTTGCTAGACCCAGACTCGGAGGGCGGGTTCACCGTGACGGTGCCGTCGCTGCCCGGGTGCGTCACCCAGGGGGAGAGTGTCAACGAATGTCTGGAGCGGGTGCGGGAAGCGATTGCCGTGTACATCGAGGACCTGGTGGCAGCTGGAAGGCCGCTGCCTGAGGAGAACCTTCCTCCTCAGCTGCACGCGGTCTCCGTCTCGTTTGACTCGCTAAGCGACTGACCAGGTTCCCTAGCGCGCCAGAGCAGCCGTCGAACGGGCTTCTCCAGGGAGCGAAAACCAATGAGTGACTGCTAGCCTGTGGGTGGAGCCGGGGAGGTCTCTTTGACCTCTGAGCCCGCCTCCGCCAACTCAATTCTTCTCTTCCGTCGCCCGCTTGGAGGATCACTCTTGACCCCGATGCCATACCGTCGGTTGGGCCGCTCCGGACTCAAGGTGAGCCTACTTTCGCTGGGCTCCTGGGTGAGCTTCGGAGCTCAGGTGAACGAGGACCTGGCCCTGGAGTGCATGACTGCTGCATACGAGGCAGGGGTTAACTACTTCGACAACGCTGAGGCGTATGCCGGTGGTGAGTCGGAGCGGATCATGGGTACGGCGCTGGCGCGGTCCGGCTGGCCACGCCAGAGCTACCTGGTTTCAACCAAGTTCTTCTGGGGCCTGGCGGACGGCGTCAACACGTCGAACACCCTCAACCGCAAGTATCTGCTGCAGGCCATGGACGCCTCGCTGGAGCGCTTCGGACTGGATTTCGTCGACCTGGTGTTCTGTCATCGGGCTGACCCGGAAACTCCCATCGAGGAGACGGTCTGGGCTATGCACGACATCATCAGCAGGGGACAAGCCCACTACTGGGGCACCTCGGAATGGACTGCCGACGAGATCCGTGCCGCCCTGGAGATCGCGGAGCGTCACCACCTGCACAAGCCGGTGATGGAGCAGCCCCAGTACAACCTCTTCTACCGCACCCGGGTCGAGGAGGAGTACGCCCGGCTCTATGAGGACTGGGGTCTGGGGCTGACCACCTGGAGCCCGCTCGCCTCGGGATTGCTCACCGGAAAGTACCTGAATGGAATCCCCGACGGCAGCCGGGCCACCCTGCCCGGCTACGAGTGGCTGCGAGACGAGCTGACCGACCCAGCCCGCAATCAGCGCGTCCGTCGCCTCCAGGCGGTGGCCGACGAACTGGACTGTTCGCTGGCCCAACTGGCAATCGCCTGGTGCGCCCGCAATCCCCACGTTTCCACGGTCATCACCGGGGCCTCCAGCGTGGAGCAGGTGCACCAGAACCTCAAGTCTCTGGAGGTTCTGCCCAAGCTCACCAACACCGTCTGCCAGCGCATCGACGAGCTGCTGCAGCCCGGCTGACCGCTACCGGACGCGGTTGGCGACCGGAGCCTCTCCCCTAGGCGGCCTCGACGAACCGTCGGAGGAGGTCGGACCAGCCGTCCTCGGAGTCGAAGGTCTCCTGCAGGCGGGCAGCGTCGGAGCCCATCTGCTCCAGGCTCCGGTGCTCCAGACGGATCAGGCAGTCACTGGGTCCCTGGGCGATGAAATTGACCTCGATCTCGGTACGGATGGCCGGGTCGTAGTTCCAGTCGGGGTCCACCCGCCAACTTAGCACCACCCGGCTGGAGGGTTCGAACACCAAGGTCTCTCCCCACGGCGACTCGCTGCCGCCGTCGCCACGCTCGTACCAGCGCCCGCCGGCCTTGGGCTCCATCACGATCGTCACAGCTGGGGTTGCCCCGAAGTGGCACCGGCCGAGTGGCCACCAGTCGCCCATCCCCTCGGTGAAGCGTCGGAACGCCTGCTCCTGGTTCCGGTGGAGCCGCAGCTCCCGACGGACCAGGAAATGGGCTTCCGAAACCGCCGGCTGGCGCCCGTTGCGTCCTACCGGCACCCCGCTGATCTCAGCACTGGGCAGATTGGCGATCCGCTCCAGATAGTCGCGCAGTTCCTCAACCCCCTTGGAGTTGACCTGATAGGTGGGCAACTCGCTGGTGCGGTCCTCCGCCACCAGACCCGCGCCAAGCAGGGTCTGCAGCCACTCGGTGAGGACGGGTACCGGAGCCGCCAGCTCGGTCGCCAGTTGGGCGGCGGTTCTCGGTCCCTCGCCCAGCTGCTCTAGGACCTCGCGGCGGCCGGGATCGGTCAGGGCCTCGATAGCTAGGCTCAAGGCGGAACTCACGACGGTAACTATGGGCCACTGGCGGGCCAAATGGTCAACCGAACTTACTCAGCTACCCGCTGGTCAACTGATGCGCCGGAGCCGGCGGTCGGCCTCAGGACTTGGGGTCCTCCAGCACCTGTCTCAACTGCCTCAGCGCCGCCTCGATCGAGGCGGTCAGGGCCGCTCGAGCTAAGACGGGAGTCGTACCAGGAGCTACCAGCCGTGTCCACTCGGCGGTGAAGCGCGCCAGCTGCTGGCGCAACTCGCCACTGAATGGTGCAGCCACCTCCCGACTCCTCAGCGCCTGGGACTGCGCCCGCAGCTCGTCGCGGAGCTCCTGGGCGGACTCGTGAACCTCCGACTTCAGCTGATTCGCCATCCCGTGGGCGACTCGGCCCACTTCGGTTTCCAGCTCTTGGATCTCGGAGGCCTGCTCGTGCAGAGCCGCCTCACCGGCTGGGGTGAGCTGGTAGAAGATCCGTCCCGCCTCCTGACGGGATCGAACCAGTCCTTGGCGCTCGAGCTGGCGCAGCCGGGGGTAGACGGTGCCCGCAGAGGGCGTGTAGTCACCGCCAACCCGCTCCTTCAGAGTGCGGAGGATCTGGTAGCCGTGCTGTTCGCCGTTCCCCAAGAGGGAGAGCATGTACAACCGCATCGACCCGGGGCGAAAGATGGGGCTCAGGTGGTTGGCTCCTCCAGCAGTGAAACCGAGCCTGACACGGTGCTGACCTTGACCTTGCCGCGACCCTCGCCGAGCGAGCCTTTCAGGGCGTGCGAACCAGGGCCGCTCGATGTCCGGAGCTCGGGGAAGGCAGAGGTGAGTCGACCCGAGACCGACTCCACCCGCACCTTTTGGGAAGGGCTGGCCGGGAGCCGCAGATAAACGGCGCCCGATACGGTCTGCACCTCGGCGGAGCTGTCCGGTTCAGCCTGCTTCAGATCGGCGACGACCTCGCCCGAGACGGTCTGGAGGCGGACGGAACTCCCGCCGAAGGCATCCAGGGTGACTCCACCGGACACCGTCTCGCCCCGCAATTTGCTCCTCTGACCCCGGCTGGCGACATCGCCAGACACTGTTTCTGCGGTGACTGGGCCACCCAGGCTCTCCAAGGTGGTCTCACCGGAGACCGTCTTGACCGCCAAGTCGGCCTCCAAACCCTTCACCAACACCGAGGCCGAGACGGTATCGATCCGAACCCGGCATCCAGCGGGAACCGCCAGCGTCACTGAGGCAGAAACCCGGGTGGTGCTTATTGCCCAGAAATCGGGCTGCTTCTGCCGAACCCCCAATCTCCCTCCCTCCAGCTGGACGAGCACCATCGGTCCCTGAATCTGCCGAACTTCCAGTGAGGAGGGGCCATCTGTCGTGGTGACGCTCACGTCCCCGCCCACCAGTTCGACGACTAGATCAGAGGGTGTCTCATCGAATTGGATCGTCTCCGCGCTCTCGATCTCCCACTCGGTCATTGCTCATCCTCCCACGCTACTTTTGACTCCGCGATATAGCGCAGCATAGCACAGCACGATATATCGCGACGAACCGTCAATCAAGAGGTGGCACCCGAGGTCAGTCGGAGTGTGAGCCGGACTCCTCGGTCCCGGGATGGTCAAGCTCCTGCCAGCGAAGGTCGGAGAATCCGAGTATCCCATGCTGCAGGGCGTAGGCCTGACAGCCCTCGACGATCTCCCGGCTGACCTGGGGGTTGATGAAGTTAGCGGTGCCGACCTGGACGGCGTCGGCTCCCGCCACCAGGAACTCCAGGGCGTCACTGGTGTCGGCTATCCCTCCGATCCCGATCACCGGGATCCGGACCGCCCGGCGGACCTTCACCACCGCGGCGATGGCCAGCGGTTTGATCGCCGGGCCACTCAGCCCTCCGGAGCCATGGCCAGGCAGGATTGGCCGGCGAGTGGGCAGGTTGACCTTCATCCCGACGTAGGTGTTGACGGCCGATACCGCGTCCGCCCCGGCGTCCTCGACCGCCCGAGCTACTTCAGTGATGTCGGTGACGTTGGGGCTCAGCTTGACCACCAGGGGCAACTGGGTGGCGGCCCTGACGGCGGCGACGCAGCGGGCGGCCGCCCCGGGTTCAGTCGCGAAGTCCAACCCGTGGGCGATGTTCGGGCAGGAGATGTTCAGCTCCAATCCGGCCACGCCGCTTATCCCATCCAGCCGCCGGACCACGGCCACGTATTCCGAGATGTCCGCTCCGGCGACGTTCACCAGGACCGGGACGGGCCAGCTGGCCCATCTGGGGGCGTAGTCTCGAGCGACCACCTCGACCCCGGGGTTCTGCAGCCCGATCGAATTGAGCATGCCGGCAGCGGTCTCGGCGATCCGGGGTGGTTGATTGCCCTCCCTGGCGAGCAGCGTGGTCCCCTTGGAGAAGATGGCCCCCAGGTGGCTGATGCCGGCCTGGGCCTCCGCCTCGAAGCCGAATCCAAAGGTTCCCGACGCGACACTGATCGGGTTGTCCAGGACCAGTCCACGGCCCAGGTCTACTCGGGGATCGAAGGAAGGCGCCTCTGATTTCATCCGAGATGCGCCGGCTGCAGCAATAGCCGCTCCCAATCCAACCGCGGACCCCGCAGCACTGGGCCCTGGCGGCAGCAGAGTCCGACCACCGGATCCCCAGCTCCGTTCCCGGGGCGGAGCGGGATCGCACACCCCAGACAGGTACCGAAGCCGCAACCCATGGGTGCTTCGATCGATACCTCGACTTGGGGCGGGCCACCCAACCTGGGGGCGGCCCCGGCGACCAGGGAGACCACCCCCGCCAACATCTGGTTGGGGCCGCAGGCGTAGACCCGTTCGAGCCCGTTCAGCAGGGGGAGAAGTCCGGCCGTGACCCGGCCCTTCTGGCCCTGGCTGCCGTCCTCGGTGAACTGGACCAGCTCCCTCATCCCGGGAGGGATCAGCTCGTATGGGTAGAGCTCGGCGGCGTTCCTGGCTCCGTTCAGCCAGATCATCTCCTCGCCCAGCTCCCTAAGCCGGTCGGCGAGCAGCGGGAAGGGCGCTGCCCCCAGTCCACCCGAGACAAGAGCGGACCGACCGGGCCGATCGGGCATGGAGAAACCCCGGCCCAGGGGACCCAGAATCCGAGCCTCATCTCCGGGGGCGAACGCTCGCAAACGTCGGCTGCCCACTCCGACCACCCCCAGGTAGAAGGAGACGATCCCGGCCTCGGGATCGGCGCGACTGAAGGAGAAAGGCCGTCGCAGCAGCGGAATGGGGCTCTGATCCACCAAGATCTGAGCGAACTCCCCTGGCTGAGCTCGGCGAGCTACCTCAGGCGCGTGGAAACTGATCTCGAACAGGTTGCTCTGAAGGGGCAGCATGGCGGTGCACCGGGCCAGCTCGTCGACCGCCCGACGGAGGTCACTCTCGCCGGCCAGCTCCTTGGCGGTGGCACCGGCCAGAACGGTCACCCGGCCACCTTGCGCCGGATTCCCTGGCGGTGCTCGTCGATGGTCGCCACTTCGACTTCCGAGGCCTCGCCGCTGCCCAAGGCGGCAACCAGAGCGGCCGCGGTCTCCAGCGAGGTGAGGCAGGGAATGCCCCGCTGCACGGCGGCTTGGCGGATCCGGTAGCCGTCCCGAACCGGCCTCCGGGCGCCCGTGGTCGGTCTCTCGGGCTCCATCTCGTTGGTGGGCATGCCGGAGATGGTGTTGATGACCAGCCCGACCTGTCCGGCCACGGTGACGTCGAGAACGTTGGGCCGACCGGAGTGGAGCTTGCTGACCTCGACCACGCTGATGCCCGCCTGGCGGAGTGCCGCCGCGGTCCCCGGGGTGGCGTAGATGCTGAAGCCCAGCTCGGCCAAGCGGGCCGCGATCGGCAGCCCCTCCGACTTGTCCTGGTCGGCGATGCTGACCAGGGCGCCGCCCCGGCGGGGGAGTGAGCCGAGGGCTGCCCAGAAGGCCTTCTCCAGGGCGGCTGGCAGCCCGGGTGCGACTCCGATCACCTCACCGGTGGAGGTCATCTCCGGGCCTAGCACGGTGTCCACCTCATCCAGCTTGCGAGCTGAGAAGACCGGGGCCTTGACCGCCACCAGGGGCGGGGCCGGCCGCAATCCGACCGCCAGGTTCCGGCCCAGCAGAGTCTCTCCCAGCATCGCCCCCACGGCGATATCCACCATGGCGACCCCGGTGACCTTGCTGAGGAACGGCACGGTGCGGCTGGCCCGTGGGTTGACCTCGATCACCAGCACCTGACCGCGGTGGACCACGTACTGGACGTTGATCAGCCCCAAGGTGTTGGTGCCCAGGGCCAGCTGGGTGGTGATCCGGACCAGGTCGGAGATGACGGTCGAGTCCAGTCGCTGGGGCGGGAAGACGGCCATCGAGTCCCCCGAGTGGACCCCGGCCCGCTCGATGTGCTCCATCACCCCGGGAACCAGGACGTCCTGGCCATCGCAGATCGCGTCGACCTCGACCTCCATCCCCAGGATGTACTTGTCGATCAGCACCTCGCCCCCGGCTTCTCCAGAGGCCCGGAGGGCGTCGCCCAGGTAGAGGCGCAGCTCCTCCACCGAGTGGACCACGTCCATGGCCCGGCCCCCCAGGACGTACGAGGGCCGCACCAACACCGGGTACCCGACCCGCTCGGCGATCCGCTCCGCCTCCTCGGGTTCGCGGGTGGCGGCCCCGGGTGGCCGGGCGATCTGCAGGCGCTGCAGCAGCGCCTCGAATCGTCCCCGATCCTCGGCCATCTCGATCGAGGCTGCCGCCGAGCCCAGCAGCGGCACCTCCAACTGGTGGAGTTGGCCCGCCAGATTGACCGCGGTCTGGCCGCCGAACTGGACCATCACCCCGAGCGGCTGCTCCACCCGGCAGACCTGGAGCACCGACTCCAGGTCCATCGGTTCGAAGTAGAGCCGGGAGCTGCAGTCGAAGTCGGTGGAGACGGTCTCCGGGTTGCTGTTGATCATCACCGCCTCCAGCCCCCGCCGCCGGAGCGCCGCCGCCGCCTGCACCGAGCAGTAGTCGAACTCGATGCCCTGCCCGATCCGGATCGGGCCCGAACCCAGCACCACCGCCGAGCCGGCGAGGCCCCGCTGCTCGTCCTCCACCTCGAAGCTGGAGTAGAAGTAGGGGGTGGTGGCGTCGAACTCGGCCGCGCAGGTGTCTACGCACTTGAAGGTGGCCAGGACGCCCGCCGCCAGGCGCTGCTGTTCCACCTGGGCTGGGCTGCGCTTGGTCAAGTCGGCGATCCGCCGGTCGGAGATGCCGGACCGCTTGGCCAGCAGCAGCTGGTGGAGGGGGATCTCGCCCGGTTCCAGCTCGCTGAGCTCTAGCTCCTGGTCGGTCAGGTCCCCCAAGCGGTCGCAGAACCACTGGGGATAGCCGGTCTGGCGCGACACCTCGGCAGGAGCCTTGCCCTGCCCGAGTGCCGCCAGTACCGCCTGCAGTCGCAGGTCAGTAGGTTCTTCAAGACGCTCCACCGCCCGACGCAGGTCGGAGGGGTCCGGGGCTACCTGCTCCAGCGAGCGGAGCACCTTGCTGATCGCCGATTCGAAGGTGCGCCCGATCGCCATGGCTTCACCGGTGGACTTCATCTGGGTGCCCAGTCGGCGGTCGCCGTGGGGGAACTTGTCGAATGGCCAGCGGGGCGACTTGGCGACGCAGTAGTCAAGGCTGGGCTCGAAGGCGGCGCAGGTGCGCCCTGTCACCTGGTTGCGGATCTCCCGCAGGCGGCGCCCCACCGCGATCTTGGCGGCCACCCTGGCGATCGGATAGCCGGTCGCCTTGGAGGCCAGCGCCGAGGAGCGGCTCACCCGGGGATTGACCTCGATCACGAAGTAGGTGAAGGAGTCGGGCGCCAGGGCGAACTGGACGTTGCAGCCGCCCTCGATCTTGAGGGCCCGAATGATCCGGAGGGCGGCCGAGCGGAGCTGCTGGTGCTCTTTGTCGGTCAGGGTCTGGCTCGGGGCGACCACCACCGAGTCCCCGGTGTGGACCCCCATCGGATCCAAGTTCTCCATGTTGCAGACGCAGATGCAGGTGTCCTCGCCGTCCCGCATCACCTCGTACTCCAGCTCCCGCCAGCCGACAAGAGCCCGCTCCACCAGGACTTGGGTGATCGGGCTGGCCTGCAGACCGCGGGCGACCACCCGCTCCAGCTCGGTCTCGGTATCGACCAGTCCGCCTCCCGTGCCGCCCAGAGTGAAGGCGGGTCGGACCACCAGGGGCAGTCCGACCTCCTGGGCGAAGACGGTTGCCTCGGCCACGGTGTTCACGGTCCTGGAGGGGGGGACCGGCTCCCCGATCGCCAGCATCCGGCGCTTGAACCGCTCACGGTCCTCGGCGTCGCGAACCGCCTCCAGTGGGGTTCCCAGCACCCTCACTCCGAACCGCTCCAGCACCCCGGCCTCGTCCAGAGCCACCGCCAGGTTGAGGGCGGTCTGACCACCCAGCCCGGCCAGGAGTCCGTCTGGCCGCTCTCGCTCGATGACCTTGCTGACCACCTCCACCGTCAGCGGCTCCAGATAGACCCGGTCGGCGACCTCCTCGTCGGTCATGATGGTGGCTGGGTTGCTGTTCACCAGCACCACCTCCATGCCCTCCTCCGTGAGAGAGCGGCAGGCCTGAGTACCGGCGTAGTCGAACTCGGCTGCCTGGCCGATCACGATCGGTCCGCTGCCTAAAACCAGCACCCGCTGGATGGGCTGGTCCACTACCGGCGTTGGGGGTAGGATGGTCAGGGTCGGCGGTTGGCGGGTGCGGCAGAGCCCCAGGAACTCATCGAAGAGGTGCTGGCGGTCCTGGGGCCCGGGACTGCCCTCCGGGTGGTACTGCACCGAGATCACCGGCAGCTGGCGGTGGCGCAGCCCTTCGACCGAGTCGTCGTTGAGGTTGCGCTCCGAGACGAACCAGCCACTCCCTGGGTCAATGCTGGCGGCGTCGACCTGGAACTCGTGGTTCTGGGGGGTGACGAACACCTCGCCGGAGACCAGATCCAGGACCGGGTGATTGCCGCCGTGGTGCCCGAAGGGCAGCCGGCTGGTACTTCCCCCGACTGCTCGTCCGACCAGCTGGTGACCCAGGCAGATGGCCAGGACCGGGTATCGGTCCAGGAGCTCTTGGGTCAGGGTTACCTGGGGTCCCAGGCTGGCTGGGTCGCCCGGTCCGTTGGTGAGCACCACCCCGTCCGGGTTGAGAGCGACGACCTCCGCCAGGCTGGTGGAGTGGGGGAGGACCGAGACCTCGGCTCCCCGGCTCACCAGGGAGCGCAGAGTGTTGCGCTTGACCCCGAGGTCCAGGACCGCGATGCGCAGCCCCTCCCCGCTGCCGTGGGAGCCTGAACCTAGGCCGGCACCCCTTCTGAGCGCCGGGTGGAGTGGCTCCTCCCACCTTGCGGTGGCGGTGCAGGAGACCTCCGCCACCAGGTCCTGATCGGAGACCGACGGCGAGCGCCGGGCCAGCTCCGCCAACTCCTCCACCGACCCCCCGCTGGCGGGAGAGATCACCCCCCGGAGGGTGCCGTGCTCACGCAGATAGCGGGTCAGGGCCCTGGTGTCCACCCGCTCCAGGCCAGGTACTCCTTGCTCCCTGAGCCAGTCGCCGAAGGTCAGATCGGCCTGCCAGTGGGGGGAGCTGGGGCTGCATTCCGCCACCACCACCCCGCGACACCAGGCGCGGTTTGACTCCATGTCCGCCTCGGCCGTGCCGACATTGCCGATCAGGGGCTGGGTGAAGACCAGCAGCTGCCCTGCGTACGAGGGATCGGTACAGACCTCCTGGTAGCCGGTCATGCAGGTGTTGAAGACCACCTCCCCGAAGCGCAGCCCGGAGGGAGGTTCGGCGGGCGCTCCGATCCAGCTGCCGGCGAAGGAGGCGCCCGACTCCAGGACCAGGATCCCCGGCTTCCCCTCGGCGCGTCGGCGCCGGCCCACCTCAGTCGCCATCCAGCTCGGGGACTAGCTCGCGGTTGAAGTGGACCATCCGGCCCCCGGCCAGGGTCGCCAGGACGGTGCCCTTCAACGGTTCGCCCCAGAAGGGGGTGTTGGTGCCGAGGGAGAGCCACGACTGCGGGCTCGGGGTCCAGCTCTGATTAGGGTCGAACCAGGTGAGCGACGCCGGCTCACCCGACCGGATCCCATCTCCGGGGGCGCTCGCGCCCGGCGCACCGAGCACCCGCCGGGGACCAGCCGTCAGCGTCTCCACCACCCGGCCCAGGTGGGAGAGGGCACCCCCTTGGCCCAGGACCGCCGACAACACCAGCTGGATCCCGCTGAAGCCAGCCAGCCGCTCTGAGGGCGGGGCGGCCTCGTGGGGGGCGTGGTCGCTGGCGATGGCGTCGATGGTCCCCTCGAGGAGCGCCTCCCAGAGCGCCATCCGGTCTGCCTCGGTGCGGAGCGGTGGGTTGCAGCGTCCCGGATCCGCCGGGCCGGCATCACCGGACGCGCCGGTGAGCATCAGGTGGTGGGGGGTGACCTCGGCGGTCACCGGCAATCCCTCCGCCTTGGCTCGGCGAACCAGATCGACGCCGCCCGAGGTGCTGACGTGCTGCAGGTGGAGGCGGGCTCCGGGGGATTTTCGGAGCGCCGAGAGCGCCTGCTCGATTGCCGAGATCTCCGCGCCGGGGGGGCGGATCCGCCATTGACCGGGATCCCGGCTTCCGCGGTTGGCCAACACCAAGAGCCTCTCGTCCTCAGGGTGGATCGCGACCACCAGCTCCAGGGCGCCGGCCCGGCCCAGCACCTCGGCCAACACCGCCTCGCTCATCCCGTGCCGGCCATCGTCGGAGAACCCAGCGGCCCCGGCGCGGGCCAGGGCCTCGAGGTTGGTGATCTCCCGGCCGTTCAGATCCTTGGTGCAGGCCGCGAACTGCAGGATCGGGACCCGACTCCAGGTCTTGTTGTCGCGCCGGCTCCGGCGCAGGCTCTCCAGGCTGTCCACCGGAGGACTGAGGTTGGCCATTCCACAGACCGCGCCGAATCCACCCGCCGCCGCCGCCGCGGTCGCCCTGGCGATCCGCTCCTTCCAGGGCTGTCCGGGCTCGCGAAGGTGACAGTGGAGGTCGAGGAAGGAGGGTGCCACCACCGAGCCCTCCCGGCGTAGGAGGGTGGCCCCCCGCGGGAGCTTCAGCTCCGCACCGATCCGTTGGATGACCCCATCCTCCAGCAGCAGGTCGGAGCCCTCCAGGTCGACCCTGTTGACTGGGTCGATCAGCCGGACCGCCTGGAGCAGGATCTGGGTCAATACGGCACCTCGTCTGAATGGCGCAGCAACACGGCGTCCTGCTCATCGCATTCCGAGAGTCGGACCAGTACCCGCTCCTCTACCGAGGTCGGCAGGTTGCGTCCCACATAGGTGGCCCGCAGAGGCAGCTCCCGGTGGCCGCGGTCGACCAAGACCAACAGCTCGACCGCCCGCGGGCGGCCCAGCTCGGCGAGCGCCGCCAGCGCCGCCCGCCCGGTCCGTCCGTGGAAGAGAACATCGTCGACCAGCACCACCACCCGGTCTCGCACCGATTCGGCGGCGGCGAAGGGAAGCGGGAAGGCGCTGGTCGCCGCTGGTGCGGGGCGGGGCTCGTCGTCCCGGTAGGGCCCCACGTCAAGGGTGACCCCGGCCCACTGCCCCCCTCCCTGGGAGTGAATCAGCTGGAGCAGGCGGGCGGCCAGAAAGGCTCCCCGGGTCACGATCCCGCAGAGAACCGCCTCTTCGTCGGGATGGCGCTCGCGCAGCTCGCAGGCCAACCGCCAGAGGGTGCGCTGCAGCTCCTCGGGGCCGAGCAGTTCATGGGCCCCCTGGGCCGTCAGCTGTCTGGTGCTCATGCGGCGAGCAGCATCTTGAGTAGGGCCATCCGCACCGACACCCCGTTGCGGGCCTGCCGGAAGTAGGCGGCCCGGGGGTCGCGATCGACCGCTGGATCGATCTCGCCGACCCGGGGCAGCGGGTGCATCACGATGGCGCCCTGGGGCAGCTGGGCCATCACCTCCTCGGTGATCCGGAAGTGTCGGCGCTGGTCCTCCGCCTCCTCCCAGGGCTCGCTGAAGCGCTCCACCTGGATCCGGGTTTGGTAGACGATGTCGGCATCGGCGACCGCCGCCAGGAGGTCGTCGGTTTCACGAACCTGGGACCCGTGCTTGCGCAGGTGCTCGATCACCCCGGGGCTCATGCAGATGCGATCCGGCGCCACCAAAGTCACCCGCAGCCCTTGGTAGAGAGCCAGCAGGTAGGCGAGCGAGTGGACGGTGCGGCCGTTGGCGAGGTCACCCACCATAACCACATGCAGGTCGTCGAGGCGGCCGAGTTCGCGCTCGATGGTGTACAGGTCCAGGAGTGCCTGGGTGGGGTGCTGGCCGGGCCCGTCCCCGGCATTGACTATTGGAACCGGAGAGACCTCAGCAGCCCTCGCAGCGGCACCCTCTTCGGAGTGGCGCAACACGATCAGGTCTGAGTAACCGGCCACTATCTGCACGGTGTCCTCCAGGGTTTCTCCCTTAATGGCCGAGGAGAAGTCCCGGGCGTTCTCGGTGCCGATCACCTGGCCGCCCAACCGGAGCATCGCCGCCTCGAAGCTGAGCCTGGTTCTGGTGCTTGGCTCGTAGAAGAGGGTGGCCATGATCCGGCCCGGCAGCAGTTGTCCGCCGCCGTTGCTGCGTACCTTCTCCATCTCCGCAGTGAGCAGGAATAGCTCGCTCAGTCGATCTCTGTCGAACTGCTGGGCCTGAACCACATGGTGCAGGGGATTCAAGGTCGCGCCTGAGGGCCTGCTCGCCGACATGGAGTCCTCCCGAAAAGGAGTCCGGCGCACCGGCAGGCGGCCGCAGCGGCCTAGCCGCTGAGCTCCTTACCGGCCTCGCTGGACCGGTTTCAAGGTCGCGTCGCCCTCAATGATAGGGGACTGAGGGCGGGGGTGGAGGTCACCCCACCGATCGAGTGGCTCTCTCCGCCACAGGACCACCAGATGGGGTGCTCCGGCTCGGCTGCAGGTAATCACGGGTCAGTGCTGGCAATCGAGGACCGGAAGCGATACGCGCCACTTGGGGTGGCGCTTGAGGATGCTCACTGGAAGAGGCCACTGATGCTCTCGTTATTCGCAATGCACGTGATTGCCCGAGCAAAGAGCGGCGCCACCGACACAACACGGATCTTGCTTCCGGCGGGAGGCAACAACTCGACTGCATCCGTGGTGAGGAGAAACTCGATCGAACTGTCGCCTATGCGCGCACAGGCCTCCGCATTTAGCA
Organism: Candidatus Dormiibacterota bacterium; assembly: GCA_049799515.1. Taxonomy (GTDB): domain Bacteria; phylum Chloroflexota; class Dormibacteria; order Aeolococcales; family Bog-877; genus Bog-877. The sequence continues at coordinate 20,245 of JBARIA010000083.1, forward strand.
GCGCTTGGCTAACTGCAGCAATCACGCGGGTGGCTCCCCGAGTCACGAGGACGCGGGCCGCGTCAATCAGGGTATTGCCGGAGATGATGAAATCGTCCACCAGCACGGCGGTCCGCCCCGTCACCTCTCCCATCAAGCTAATCACTTCGGCCCGCTCGCTATGGTCGGCTCGCTCCTTGTGGGCCACCGCTAGCGGGGCGTGTAGTCGGTGGGCGTAGTCACCCGCCTTCTTGGCGAATCCGGCATCAGGGGCGACTACCACGAGGTCTCCCAACTCCAGCGCTCCAAGCGCCGCACAAAGTACCGGCGCGGCGTGTAAGTCGTCGACCGGGATCTTGAAGAATCCTTGCACCTGGGGGGCGTGTAAGTCGAGCGTAACCACCCGGTCGGCTCCCGCCGCCTCGATGGCATCGGCGCAGACACGGGCACGAATCGAAACCCGGGGCTCGTCCTTCTTGTCTCCTTTTGCATAGCTAAAGTACGGAATAAGGACGGTCACGGACGCGGCGCTCGCGCGCTTGAGCGCGTCGATCCAGAACAGCAGCTCCATGAAGTTGTCGTTGGTGGGCCGCGACACACTCTGGATCATGAAGACATTCCTGCCCCGGACATTCTCTTGGACTTGGACGAAGAGATTACCCTCTGAGAAAGTGATCACTGCGGAGTGCCCGAGCGGGTGCCTCAGCTGTTCGGCCACCGCTAATCCCAGGGCCCGGCTGGCCGAGCCTGCCAGAAGGACGTACTCCTCGTCCACGCGCAAAGTATACGGTCGCCCAGTTGGGGGACCGTAGGCGCAGCACTGCTGGTGGCGCTCCTCGCGGACCGCCGAGACCGACTTCATCGCCCCGCCCAGTGGTCGCCGCCCGGATTCTCACCTCTGGACAGCGGGTGCAGCCCACCGTAATGGGCCTCGGTTTTCGCGTGCGTTGAATCGACCGCCGACGCGGTTCGTCCAGCCATGCGAAATCGCCGACGGGATGCGCTAGACGGTGGCTCCGTCGGCGGATGCCAGTTCGATGTAGGCGGCACGCTCCTCGGAGCTCAGCGGTGATCGCCCGGCGGAGATTATCTTGACTCGCAAGAAGAGGTCTCCCGGAGAGGCAGACGCCTTGAGCGCCGGAATGCCCTTGCCGGCCACCCGGAGCATTCGACCGGGAGGGCAGTTTTCCGGGATGGTCACCTCGAGCCGCCCGGCGGGACCCTCGGCCACCACCTTTCCCCCCAGGGCGGCCCGGTAGTCGCGCACCGGTAGGTCTCGATAGACATTGCGTGCCTTGACCTCGGTGCCGTTGTCCAGTTTCAACTTAACCTTGAGGTAAAGATCCCCCCGTCCACCGTTGCGCACTCCGCTGGCTCCCTCTCCGGCGACCCGGATCTTCGAGCCTTCGGTGACTCCCTTGGGAATGGTCACCTTGAGGGTTCGACGGCGATATTGCCGGCCGGTCCCGGAGCAGTCAGCGCATGCCTTCACCCCCACCTGGGTCGCCGTCCCGCCGCCGGAGCTGGTCTCCGCCACCTGCCCGGTGCCACCGCAGGTGGCGCAACCCTCGACGATGGAGACATGCATGGTCCGCTCCCCGCCCAGGATCGCCTCGGCGAGGGTGACCTCCAGCTGGTCCTCGGTGTCCGCTCCCTTCCTGGACGCGGAGTTCTCGCGCCGGAGCCGCTCCATCTGAGCCTCGACCCAGGGGTTGTCGGCCTCCGTGCCCCGGTTGCCGAAGAAGGTCTCGAAGAAGTCGCTGAAGCCTCCAAAGCGGGCGCCCGCCCGATCAGCGGCGCGCTGAGCCGATTCCCGGGCGCGGGTCCCGGCCTCCCCGAAGGGCTGCCCATGCTCTCGGCGGAATGACTCGGCTCGCTCGATCTGCTCCCAGTCCGCCCCCAGCCGGTCATATTTGGACCGTTTCTCGGGATCCTTGAGGACCTCGTAGGCCTCGTTTACCCGCTTGAAACGCTCGGTGGCCTTGGGATCCTTGTTGACGTCCGGATGCAGTTCGCGGGCCAGCTTGCGATAGCGCGCCCGGATCTCCTTGTCGGTTGCGCCGCGGGGAACGCCCAAAGTCGCGTAGTAGTCCCGGAACTCCACAGCGTCAAGGTACCGCCTACACCCCGTTCACGAAACGTCCGGCGGGCCGCCGGGAACTTCCAACTGCGACCTGAGCTCTTCGACCAGGGCCTCCAGATGAGGCAGGAGAGTCCCGTCAGCGGCGCAACAGGGCCCCTCGAAGAAGAGCCGGGCCAGCTCCCTGCCTGGACGGGACCGGGCCTGGACCAGAAGCCCCACCTCGCCGGGGGGCGGTCCAGCCAGCCCCAGCTCTCCGGTGGACCGGAAGTGGCCTGAGGCACCGAAAGTACCTTTGGTTGTCTTCACCGACTGGTCGGAGATTCGCTCTGCCCTTTGATAGAGGATGAGCTGAGACCAATGGCAGGAGAGGTCGGGGCCTGAGCTCTGGCCGATGCCCAGACTGGCCAGGTGGCAATTCAGGATGCCTGGATCCCCCCGGTCCCGGGCGCTGAGGCTGAAGAGGGGCACGGACGCCACCAGCCGGGGATTGATCTCGATGCACCAGATGGCTCCGGGCGAGCCCACCACCAGGTCCAGGCCGAAGATGCCCAGGTGGCCCTGGAGTCGCAGCCATTCGGCGGCTCTGAGGGCCACCTGGTGGACCGCATCGGCCTCGGGAACCGGTCGGCCGTAGTCGTTGCCACAGGACCCCATGGGATGGGGGGTGAGGCTGGGGAGGCCGGTCAGCTGGAGGCAGGCCGGACCGACCAGGACGCGGTCGGTGGCGACCACGCCGGTCACCGTGACCGGCGTGCCCGCCACCAGCTCGGCGATCCGGCAGGACCGGCCATGGAAGCGCTGAATCAGCTCCGCCAGTTCGGCCTCCGACTCCGCCAGGTAGGTCTGCTCGCCGGAGAATCCGTGAGCCAACTGAAAGACCAGCGGATGGGCCAGATCCCGGGCCGCTTGCCGCAACTCCGACCCGGCGATCCCGGTCCTAGTCGGCGGCACCGGCAGCCCAGCCCCCGGGGCGCTGCGGCTGAAGTGGCTCTTGTTCTCGATCCGGCGGGCGATCAGGGCCGGGGAGTTGGCGACCACCACGCCCAGCTCCTGGGCAACCCGCTCGACTTGGGCTGAGCTCTTCCACACGACCAGGGCATCAACCAGCGAACGGATCCGTCGCTGGACGGATGGCTGTTCAAGCAGGGTTGCGCTGGATTGGGACCCAGTCGCCGGGAAGGGTTCCCAGCCAGGGCCCTCCGCCTGGCTCAGACCACAGCCATCGGCGCAGATCACGGGGAGGCCACTGGCCATGGCCGGAAGTGGGTCAGGGCCGACGAACACCACCCGTTCGGGGATCGCAGTCACCCCTGGTCCGCTCTGGTGAAGGCGGTGTCCTCCAGGAGCCGGTCCAGCTCCTCTGCGGAATCGGCAACGGGGAGAAGTGGATCTTCAGCTCGGGTTTCCTCCAAGTCCAGTTGGGCTTGGTCCCCGGTCAGGACCGCAATCCAGTTGCCGTCCCGGTTCACCACCCCCGCGGCCGCCGCCTGACGCATGGCCGCCAGGGTGGCGAGCCCCTCCCAGGAGGTCCCGATACCGAAGCCGTCGGCGATCTCCTTGACCTCGACCGCCTCGGCGGGGCCCATCCGCCAGCCGCGTCCACCAGTTGCGCGAACCGCCCGCCGCACCCTCGGAGAGAGCCGGGAGCGCCGGGAGCCGAGCTCTCCCCAGTGGGACTCGGGGCCCGGGAAGGGGCGGCTGTCCTGGTACCACGGGCGGGTCATCTCTCCTCCGGGTCTGCCCTCGACCACGTGCAGCTGGGGCCGGTCAGGGGGTTGGAGAAGGCGGTCGAAGCCCTGAGCGAGACCGAGAGCGCTGGCGCCGCTGCTGGAGAAGAGGAAGACGGCGGCCAGTTGCCCAGTCTCGACCAGCTCGGCGGCGATCCCCCGGTAGGCGTTGGAGGCGAGCGGGTTGACCGAGCTGCGAAGGTCGGAGAGACTCCATTTGTCCACTGCGTGATGGAGCAGGGCGACCGGGTGGTCGCTGAGCACTGTCAGCCCAGGGTAGCCGCGGAGCCGTTCCAGCTTCACTCTGGGGGTCTTGGGCGACACCAGGCTCAGCAGACGGATCCCTCGCAGTGAGCTGTAGGCGGCCGCCGCGATCGCCGCGTTTCCCGAGGAGGAGATGACCGCCTGGTGCCCACCCGAGGCGATCAGTGAAGAGCAGAGCAGGCTCAGACAGCGAGCCTTGTGGGAGCCGGTCGGGGAGAGGTCCTCTCGCTTCAGCTTGAGCGCCGGGATGCCGAGGGCCCGGCCCAGCTCCTTGGCGGGTTCGAGTGGGGTGCCGCCCTCTCCGAGGGAGAGCTGAGATCCTGCAGGTAGACTTACATCGAAGAGTTGGGCGTGGATCCACTGTCCCCGGGCATCGCCTGTGTCAGATTCAGAGCCGGACATCGAGGAGGACTCGAGTGAGCGCCGTCGGTACTCTCGCCAAGAACTGCCCTGCCTGTGGTGCCGACCTCGACCTGGTCGACGTGGAGGAGATCGGGGACCTGGTCGACTGTCCTAACTGTGGGGCAACCTTCGAGCTGGTGGCGCTGGCGCCCCTCACCCTGGCCCCCTTCGAGGACGAGGAGAAGTAGCGCTCCGAACCGCCTGTCGAAAGCCACCCTCGCGGTAGTGGGCGGTGAAGAAACCGGGGCAGGCCGGGGAGAGCAGCACAGTCTGGCCAGGCCGGACCAGCTCCGCCGCCAGCAGCACCGCCTCCTGCAGTTTCTCCACCCGATGCACCAGAGCCCCGCGGTCGGCGGCGGCCAGCTCCTGGGCCAGCCGGTCCGAGCCTGCGCCGGGCAGGAGAACCACTGACTGGACCGGGCCACCCACCAGTCCCGCCAACTCGGTCAAGTCAATGCCCTTGTCCTCGCCTCCGGCGATCAGGACGCACGGTCGCCCCAGCCCCCGGATCGCGGCCACGGTGGACTGAGGGGTGGTGCTGGAGAGATCGTCGACGTAGTCGACTCCGTGGTGCTGCCGAATCAACTCGGTGCGGTGTCGCAAGGGCCGGAAGCCATCGATCGCCGAAGCCGCCAGCGGCAGCAGATCGGGATCGGGTTCGGAGAGCGCGGCCAGTACCGAAAGGGCAGCGCGCACGTTGCTCAGGTTGTGCGTCCCCAGCAGCGGCACCCGGCCCTGGGGCATCACCGGCTGGGAGACGCCGCCCCAGCGCAGGCGCAGCATCCCGTCGGCCTCGAAGGCCCCGTCGAAGCCCTCTAGTCCGGCCTCGGTCCGGGAGAAGCGCAGCTGCTGGATGCCCTCCGCCAACTCGGCGCCTTCCAGGCTGAGGGAATCGTCCCCGTTCCGAATCGCGATCTGGCACCCGGGCAGTTCGAAGATGCGGCGTTTGGTGCGCACATAGCCGGCCAGGCCCTGGTGCTCATCCAGGTGATTGGGAGTGATGTTGGTGATGCAGCCGACCCTGGGGGCGCGCTCCAACTGCAGCAGCTGCCGGTTGCTGATCTCCAGCACCAGGCATCCGGCGCCGTCGTCGCGGGCCACCTCCGCCAACGCCTGGCGGTCGTGGCGGTCGTTGCCGGCCAGCCAGACCCGGGGGTAGAGCTCGCTCTGGCTGAGGACGGCGGCCACCAGTGCGCTGGTGGTCGACTTGCCGTGGCTGCCGGTGATGCCGATCACCTCGCCCTGGGCGAGGTCCAGATAGGCCTGGATCAAAGAGTAGAAGGGATGGCCCTGCTGCTTCAGGTCCTGCAACCGAGCGTTGGCCGGGGACAGGTACCACGCCTGGGTGGGTATGACCAGGGCCGAGCGCTCCACCCCCTCCAGGTAGTCGTCGGCCAACTGAAGTGAGTGCAGACCCTGGAGCAGCTGGTCCAGCCGCTCCCGGCGCTCCTGCCGACCCAGCCCGGCGTGGGCCAGGTGGTGGGCTTGTACCAAGCTCTCCAGGTTCGCTTGCTGGTCGTGGCCGACCAGGTTGGTGAAGCCGGCGGCCAGCAGGTAGCGAGCCATCTCGCCGCCCTCCACGCTGGCCACCCCCACCAGGTCGACCCGGCTCTCGCGCAGCTGGGCGAGCGCGGGGGGCACCCGCAGGGTCGGCTTGCTGCCGTCGGGGGCAGGGTTGGCCGCTGCGGGGGTTCCGGGAGCCTTCATCGGGGCTAGGTTAGCGTCAGGGGAAGACCGCTCCCGGGACCCGGCGGACGGTGAGCACCTGGTAGCGATTCCGGAAGTCGCCGATCGGTTCGCGGAGGACCAGGTTGCACTCGATGCAGGCGTGGACCACCTCGCCGTCGCCGAGGTACAGCGCCACGTGGCTGGTGCGCCGGGGGCTGCGGTGCACGGCGCAGATGACGTCCATCGCCTGCAGTTCCGCCAATCGGACCCGCTCGCCGACCTTGCGCTGGGCCCGGCTGTTGCGGGGCAGCAGTACCCCGGCACTCAGGAAGGCCCGCCAGGTGAGCCCCGAGCAGTCGATTCCCTGGCCGCCGGTGCCCCCGAAGACGAAGGGGCGGCCTAGCAGCCCGAGTGCTGTCTTCCGCACTGCCTGCGGGTCCCAGCCCGACTGCGGCACCACCGCCTGCCCGGGCGGGTCGGCCGCCTCGGCCGGGCCCCATCGGAAGCGAGAGGTCCTGGGAATCCAGCCGACCGCCTCGCCAGGGGCCTTGACCAGGTACTGGCCGTCCCGGACGGCCAGCAGCCCGGCGGGCGGGTCTCCCGGCAGCAGCTGCGTGGTCAGCTCCTGCCGTCGGTCGTCGTCGTCGGGCCGTCTCCTCCAAATGTCCAGGGGCTCGCCATCTGGGTGGAGGCTGACCCGAGCCTGGCGGGCGGCCAGCACCAGCAGCCGGCAGTTGGCTTCCGGCCAGAGCTCGGCCACCAGTCGCTGCAGCTCGGCCGCCTGGGAAGGCAGGGCCACGGTTCCCATCAGTCCAGCTTCGGTGAGGCTTACCTCGATCAGTGCGTCCCCGTATCGATCAGTCGCCTCCGTGCGCAGCTTGCCGATCGCCTCCCGCAGGCTTTGGGGGGAGAGGCCAGAAACTCCGCTCAAACTTCCGCCACCCCGAAGAAGCGGCGCCAGCCGCTCCGGGCCTGGCGGGTCCTGGTCTCGGCGGGATGGAGCTCCAGGGAGAGACCGTCGGTGGTCAGCAGCACGGGGCTCAAGGGAAAGCTGGCCAGCCGGTAGAGACGACGGGCCAGGGGCATCATGGTCTCCGGGGCGGCGGCCGGGCCCACCGCGGCGACAACCAGGGCTCGGTCGGGCGCGGCCACCGTGGCCTGGCCCTGGCCCAACTGCACCAGCTTCTCCAGAAACGCCGGCACCATCAGCAGGCTGCTGGAGAAGAGGATGTCGTCGGCGAACAGCCAGGTGCGCTTCTCTCCGGCAGACTCCAGCTCCGAGCTCCATTGGGTCAGGCGCAAGGAGGTGTTGAGATCCGCGTGCTCGACCAGCGCCGCCTCGCTGAGGCCGCCCGCCTCCGCCTCGGCTCGGGAGACACCCCGCATAGCCTCGCCGGGCAGGGCCTCTGCCACGAACGCCAGCAGCTCGCCGGGTAGCTCGCGAGTGGCCAGTTCGGCGAAGCGGCTGAAGCTGCGGATGCTGCGCTCGCCCCTGACGCACCAGACCAGGGCACCGGGGTCCGGTGCCCAGCCGGACTGTTCAGGGTTGGCCTCCGCCGCGCTCAGCCGTGGTCCGACTCCGCTCACGAAGCGGGCGATTTCCGCGGGAGTCGAAACCTCGGGTTGGTTTACGGTGGCAAATAGCGAGTCCAGTGAAAGGTGCACCCGTGCCCGATCCTTCTGTCCGAGGACCGCGAAGCCCTGGGTGCCGGGGTGGAAATCCCAGCCCGAATACCGGGACTGGAGCTGGGTGGTCACCCGCTTCTGAAACTGTTGCCGCAGAGGATCGAGGCGCAATGAGGGCACCGGTCAGCCTCGCAGGGTGGGCCGGGCAAGCGGGGTCTCTGCGATGTGCGCGAGATTTCGGCTCGCGAGGCGGGCGCTGACGAAAAGACGGGTGTTCAACGAGTTGCACTCAGTGTCTGTGTGGCCGAAATGGAATGGCACCCCTGGAGCTGCCCACAGAACAACATTACGCTGACCGTGGGCCATCGGACCCTGGGCCAGCGCCGCGACGGCAGGGTCCGCTGGGCCGCCGGGTCACTACCCGGGTCTTGGCGCGGGGTACCGTCCCCGCCATCCCGGGCAATACCGGATCTCTGGGCGACACTGGATAGGTTGCCTGTCGTCTTCGCAGTGGTGGCCCGAGTATTCGATCGGAATCGGGCCACCGCCTGCAACTGTTGCGTATGCTTTGGCCCCGGCGGATTGGGCGCGGATAGTGAGCGTACTCAACTGTCTTCAGGGCCGCCAGGCCTCTCAGTGCCATCGACCGAACCGTAGTCTCCCGCGCCTGCTAGACTTCCGGGCCATGGTGCCCGGGCGCATCGTGGGCGCCTCCGTCTGGCTCTACGCTGCGGGCGCGAGATTAGCCACGAAGCTCCAGCTTCGATCAACCCTCGGAAGTGCCAATCACGGTTGCGTGACCGCACCGGTCCCTTCGCTGATGGTCTCAGACCACTGAATCGGCAAGACGATTTGGCCGAAGGGAACTCGGCCGGTATCGGCGGTAGATCGAACCGCCACGCCCTAGCGATTTTTATCGCCGACTGCTCGCTGCTCGCGCCGGCGTCCTCCATCTGGAGCGCCATCGTGGTCCTTCCCGCGGCAGGGATGGTGTCAGTCGTGGCCGTCGGGCTGATTCTGGTCGTTCTGATAGCGCTAGTGGCGACTCGGAGCCAGCGAGTTCTGGGGCAACTGGACTTGCTCATCCTCCTGCTCGGGTGCTTGTTGCTGTTCACCGAAGCCAAGGTCCAGATCACTTTCCACCCCGGTTACGGCACCGATGAAGGCGCATTTCTGATGGGTGCGGCATCGCTTCTGATTCACGGTCATGACCCCTACGGGCCCAGCTTGCAAGCGGCCTTCCAGACCTACCACGTGACTGCTCCCCTGACCTACACGATGACCGGCGGAAACCTCTCGCATTTTGGCTACCCTGGCCTGGCGGTGCTGCTGGTCGCCGGATTCCTGTGGCTTATCCATGGGGCGCAGGCCGCGGTGTGGGCGGACGTGACTGCATTGACGGTGGCCATGGTGCTCGCCTTCTTCATGCTGCCTCGCCAGATTCGTGCGCTATCAGTTTTGCTGGCGGCCGGGTTGCCGTTTCTGGTGGGGTACGCCACCTCCGGCGAGACGGCCATCCTGATGACGCCATTTCTGTTGGTGACGGCATGGCGCTGGACGGCAATTGGAAGGAGCGGAACGCTATCGAGGTTGGACTGGGTCAAGGCTATCTGCCTGGGGCTCGCGCTCTCGATCGAGCAGATCTCGTGGTTTGTCGCCCCGTTTCTGGTCGTCGCCATCTGGTTGGTCTTAGCCCACCAGGACACCAGGCGCCAGGCCACGATTACGGTCAGTCGCTTTGTCCTGGTCGCCCTGGCGACATTCGCCTTGGTGAACGCCCCGTTCATCGTCCTCGGGGCAGGGGCCTGGCTCTCCGGCATCCTCGAGCCGCTCACCGCTCCGACCATCGTGAATGGTCAAGGGATCATCGACGGGGCGATTTTCTTTCACATCGGTGGTGGCGATGTCGCGGCGTTTTCGGTGGCTGCGGCACTTGCCTACGTGGCGCTCTTGGTGGCCTTAGTGGTCTGGTTTGCCAGGCTGGGCCGAGCTGTTTTCATCCTGCCGGTCCTGCCCTTCTTCCTGTCTGCGGAATCGCTGTCCGGATACTGGACTCTGCCCCTACTGGTTTGGGCGGTGAGCCTGTTCACCGTCGATCCGACGCCATTTGCCGATTCCTCGGCGGCAAGTGTCACACGGCCGATTCGGTGGGTGACGGGCACACTGTTTGGGGCGCTGGTCATCGGCGCCGCAGGGTTTCTAGGGCTGGCCGGAGTGTCGCCAGCGCCTTTGCAGATCACCGTCGGTCGCGTTCAGGCGAGCGGGAACCCGCGCGTTGTCGATTCCATTGATTTGGTGGTAGAGAACCGGTCCGGCCACGCTCTTCACCCCCACTTTACTGCGAGTGTCTCGGGCGAGGGCACAGCCTTCTGGAGAACGGCTAGGGCAACAGCCGTGGTGCCGGCATATTCGACCCGAACCTTGGTGATCACACCGCCGACGGAATCAGCGGTGGCGGCTTCGGCAGCCTTTGTAATTATTGCTGTCACCGCGGCGCCGGAGACGGTCAGCTCCAGCGATCGGGTGTCGGTGCCAGCCCCGGACCCGCCGCCCGGATAGGCGCGAGTCACCGATACCGAGCGCTACGCTCCCGACCGACTCGCTCTAGTTGGGGCGCTGGCGCGAGGCAACGTAGTCAACCAGCACGTAATCGCCGAGCCGGTCCGGGCTGACGAAGAAGGCGCGGCCCCGATTCTGGCGGGTCAGCTGCTTGACGAACTGCACCAAGTACTGATTGCTCTCCAGCATGAAGGTGTTGATCACGATCCCCTCCCGGGTGCAGTGTCGCACCTCCTGGAGGGTCTTCTGGAACGTCTCCGGCAGAGGCGGATACATGAAGACGGCGTGGGTGCCTTCCATGTGCGCAGTCGGCTCGCCGTCACTCACGATGATGATCTGTCGGTTGGTCGCTCGGTGGCGGTGGAGCAGGCGACGGGCCAGCATCAAACCGTGCTGCATGTTGGTGCCGTAGACGTACTCGCTGTAAGAGAGCTGGGCCAGCATCCCAGGACCAATTTCCCTTGCGTAATCCGAGAATCCGACGACGTAGAGTGTGTCCCGCGGGTACTCGCTGCGGATCAGTGAGTCCAGCGCCAGTGCCATCTTCTTGGCAGCGTAGAAGTATCCCCGCAGGGGCATGCTGCGACTCATGTCCAGCATCAGCACGGTGCTGGTCTGCACGCTGCGCTCCGACTCCAACACCTCGAAGTCCTCGACCGCCAGGCGCAAAGGACGGCTGCCGTCGCTGTGGCGCAGCGCGTTCATCAGGGTCCGCTCGACGTCGAGGTTGAAGGGATCGCCGAATTGATATGGCTTGCTGTGATCGGCCATCTCGGTACCGGTCCCCTGGCTACCTTGGGGATGAGTGCCGAAGCCATCCGCCGAGAGGTGCTGGAAGATGTCCCCCAGCGCCTTCTGGCCAATCTTGCGCACTCCCTGGGGGGTAAGCTCCAACCCGTCCCCGCCCCGCCTCAGCTGCCCCTTCGCCTCCAGCTCTTTGATCAGCTCTTGGATCTGGGTCAGACTGGCGGCTGAATCCGGGCCCAAGCTCCCGGCGAGCTGTTCCAGCAGCTCCTGGGGGAGCTCCATGCCTGAGTAGGCCTGGCGGATGCCCCGCTCCAGGGAGTCCAGTTGCTGGAGTTCGCCCATCACATCGAGCGCCCCGGGCAGGCTCAATTCCTCGCCGCCGAAGAACCCGAACCGGGAGCCTGCCTGAGAAGAAGGGGAGAGCTGCGAGAGCAGTTGCGAAAGCTGCGAGAGCTGGTCCTGGAGACCCTCGTCGCTGAGGGTGGCCCGCATGATCTCCTGCAGCTGCTGGCGGGTCTCCGCGGAGGCGGACTCCAGCAGCGAGTTCAGCTCGGCCATCTGCTGCCGGAGTTGCTCCAGGAATGACTCCAGGTCCTCGGGATGGTCGGGGAAGTAGCTGCCCCACTTCTCCATGAACTCCTCGTACTTGGGAGGCTCGCCGCGGAGCTTCCGCTCTAGCATTTGGTTCAGGTCGGCCACCATCTCCCGCAGCTGGCTCAGGTCCTGTTCGCCCATGTTCTGGACGGCTCTGCCCAGATCCTGGAAGTGGCGCTCGACCAGGTTCTGGCGTAGCTCCGCCAACAGCTCCTGGAAGTCACGGGCCGCCTCCTGGTCCAGGAATTCATAATCCTGGAGCTGACGGATGGCCGAGCCGGCCTCCGGGGGCAGGGCGTCAAGCTGCTCAAGCCGGCTCCGGGCGAGTTTCTCCACCAGCTGCTGGTGGTCGGTTCTGGCGGCCTCCAGGGTGCGCTCGTGGAGGGTCTGGCGCTCCTTCTGGAGGATCCGGTCCAGCCGCTCCTCGATGTTCCTGAAGAGGCCGTCCAGGTTGTAGCGCTCCAGCTTTTCCTGACGCTGCTCCCGGAGCTGTTCCAGCAGCTCTTCCAGGCCCCGGAGCTGGCGCCCTTCGCTGTCCTTGAATCCCTGGCTCAGGAGCCGGCGCAACGCCGACTCGAAGTCCCAGCCGTGGAAGACGTCCTCCGCCAGCCGGGAGAAGAGCTCGCTGGAGTCGGGGAGCTCACCCTCCTGGCCGCCATCCCAGCGGCTGTAACGCTGGCGGGCAGCGGCCATCGCCTCCGCCTAGCTTCCGTAGACGGAGGTGCCGTCGACCACCGTTTTGTTGAGCCGCTTGGATAGGTGCAGCCCCTCCAGCACCAGCTCCAGGGCAGCGGCCACCGATCCGGGCTGCTGAGGCTCATCCAGGTCGCTGAGGATCCGCTTCATCTCGGGGATGCCGTCGGCCATCTGCTGATACCGCTCGACCGGGACCATTTCGCCCACCTCGACCGTCAGTCCCTGCTCGAAGCGGGCCAGCACCGGCCCGAACTCCTGGAGCGAGAAGTGACGCCGGAAAACGTTGCCGGTGGCGCTGCGCAAGAGCTTCTGGAGCACCGCCTGGTCCTCGCCCTCCTCCCAGGTCTCCAGTTCAAGCTTGCCCAGCGTCGAGGCCGAGAGAGCGCCCAGGTCACTGAGGCGGGGCACCGCCTCCGGCTCCTGGAGGGCGATCGCCCGACGCACCGCGTTGGCGCAGAGGCTCTCGAAGTTGGCGATGGAGAGCCTCACCGAGACCCCAGACCGCTGGTTGATCTGGGTGGTGCGTCGGGCCAGCTGGGAGATCTCGGCGATCAGCTCCAGCATGTACTGGGGCACGTGCAAGGGGATCCCCAGCCCGGCGAACTGTTCCCGCTCCTGCTCGATGATGTCGGCCTCCGCCTCCAGCGAGCGAGGGTAATGGGTGCGGATCTGGGACCCGAAGCGGTCCTTGAGAGGGGTGATGATCCGGCCCCGGTTGGTGTAGTCCTCGGGGTTAGCGGTGGCCACCACCAGCACGTCCAGCGGCAGGCGGACCTGGAAGCCCCGAATCTGGACGTCCCGCTCTTCCATGATGTTGAGCAACCCGACCTGAATCCGCTCCGCCAGGTCGGGGAGCTCGTTGATCGCGAAGATCCCGCGGTTGACCCTGGGCAAAAGACCGTAGTGGATGGTGAGCTCGTCGGCCAGGTAGCGGCCCTCCGCCACCCGGATCGGATCCACCTCGCCAATCAGGTCAGCTATCGAGGTGTCTGGGGTGGCCAGCTTCTCGCCGAAGCGATCCTCTCGCCCCATCCAGGAGATGGGGGTCTGATCCCCCAGCTCGGCGACCACGTCTCGCCCGAAACGGCTGATCGGGGCGTAGGGGTGATCGTGGACCTCGCTTCCCCCGACCACCGGGATCTGGTCGTCGAGGAGCTGGGCCATGGCCCGGATCAGCCTCGACTTGGCCTGGCCCCGCTCCCCCAGGAAGATGATGTCCTGGCCAGCCAGCAGGGCGTTCTCGATCTGGGGGATGACCGTGTCCTGGTACCCGACCAGTCCCTGGAAGCGCTCGCGCCCCTGGCGCAGCGCGTCGACCAGATTGTCCCGCAGCTCCTCCCGGACCGAGCGCATCCGGTACTCGCTGCCCCGTAATTCTCCGAGAGTGCTAGGAAGTGCCATCAGCGCCTAGCCCCACGATCACCAGGGCGCACCATTTGCCCACTATAGTCAGGCTCCCAGTCACCGTCTCGAAGTAAGAGAGACGGTCGCTATCGGCCTTGGCTGGGTCCTGGGGAAGTGCCGGCAGGGCGACCCATCCCCCAAGCTAGTGGGCCATGGCCATCTCCCGCTCCGGAGCCAGTTCGCTCCCCGATCCCGGATACGGCTACCACCGCCAGGCGGCCGCTGATCAGTCCGGCTACTCGGTGCGGTTCGGATGGGGCCTGGCCGGGGCCGCCGCACTGGCCCCGCACTCGGACGTGGTGGTGGTGGTCGACGTGATCACCTTTTCGACCACGGTCGCGGTGGCGGTCGAGCGTGGATGTCTCGTCTACCCGCACCCCTGGGACCCGGAAGGCGCCCTGGCGAGGGCACAGGAACTGGGCGCCGAGGTGGCGGTGAGCCGCTCGCTGACCTCAGTCGAACAGCCCTATTCCCTCTCCCCGGCAACCCTCAGCCGGGCGCCCCGAGGCATGGCCATCGTGCTTCCCTCGCCCAACGGTTCGGCGATCTCGGCGGCCGCCGGCCGGGGCCAGGGCTTGGTCCTTGCCGGCTCACTTCGCAACGCCTATGCGGTGGCGCGTTTCGCTCGTCGCCAGGGGGCGGTCATCTCGGTGGTCGCCGCCGGAGAGCGCTGGCCGGATGGCAGCCTGGATCTGGCGCTCGAGGACCTTATCGGCGCGGGAGCGATCATCGACGGCTTGCGCCGCCGCCGGCGCTCGCCGGAGGCCGCGGCTGCCGCCGCTGTGTTTCGGCAGGCGCGTCAGCAGGGACTTCGTCGAATCCTGCGGGAGTGCGTCTCGGGGCGGGAACAGCGCAGCCGCGAGTACGGCGACGAGCTGGAGTGGGCGGCGGCCCTGAACGTGTCCGAGCTGGCCCCAGTCCTGCGGGAGGGCGCCTTCCAAGCGGCCAGCTGAAACCCCGGCCAACCCCACGTCGCCAGGCCTCGGGGAGGGCCTCCGGGAGCCTGGACTCGGTTGACCCGCGGCCCTGCTTTTGGGGCGATGATGGCGAGATGGGAGTCAGCCGGGGCGGCCGGCTGCGTCGGCACTCAGTGGAGGAGGAGAGACGATGACCGACTATCCGCAGGTCCTCAAGGACCTTGCTCCGCCGATTACCGAGCTGCGCCAGGCCATCCCCGAGGTGTGGGCCGGATACACCCAGACCCACCGTGCGGTGATGGTGGACGGAGCCGTCTCAGCCAAGCACAAGGAGCTGATTGCCCTGGCCATCTCGATCGTGAAGAGGTGCGACGGCTGCCTTGCGGCCCACGCCCGCGGTGCCGCAAGGCGAGGCGCGACCCCCCAGGAGGTGGCGGAGGCGATCGGGGTCACCCTGCTACTGGAGGGGGGGCCGGCCACGGTCTGGGGCCCCAGAGCCTGGCAGGCGTATCGACAGTTTGCGGAGGCTTCTGCCAGCGAGCCGGCTGCTGGCCACTCGGGCTGAGTTCCGGCCCGATTGGAACCTGAATTTCGCAGCCTGGATGGGCTGCTTTGTCCGACGATCTGGAGGTAAACAAGTGTCCGGTTTCAAGGCGTTCCTGATGCGCGGCAACCTGGTCCAGATGGCGGTCGCCTTCGTCATTGGAGTCACGTTTGCGGCACTGGTGGAGGCGCTGGTCGCTGGCCTGTTCACGCCGCTGATCGCGGCGATCCTCGGCAAGCCCAATTTCAGCACCTTGTTCTTCACGGTGAACCACTCCGAGTTCATGTATGGCTCGGTCATCAATGCCATCATCACCTTCGTTCTGGTGGCGTTGGTTCTGTACTTCGTGGTGGTCCTGCCCTACCAAGCACTCCTGGCTCGCGCCCAGAACCAGCCCGACCCGACCACCAAGGCGTGCCCGGAGTGCCTTAGCGAGATTCCGATCAAGGCCTCGCGCTGCGCCTCCTGCACCTCGGTCCAGCCGGCGCTCAGCTGATCGAGTATTGCCGTTCGGATTGGCCGCGGCCCAGCTCGGCGACGAGACCTGCCCGGAGCTGGCTACCGTTAACCCGATGAGCCAGACCCCACCGGCAAGTGATCAGGACGCACGCCGTCCACCCCCTGCCCCGCCTGGCCTGCCCCCGCCCCGGACCATGGCCCTGACGGTCGACGAGGTGGTTGACCTCGGTCCGAGCCTCCGCCAGATCCGACTTCGGGGCGAAGCCCTCCGGGGATTCCAGTTCGCTCCCGGGCAGGACCTGATGTTGCGGCTGCCGCTCCCAGGCGGCGAGTTGGTGAGTCGGCGGTACACCATCCGCCGGACCGACCCTGGAGCCGGACTGGCCGACCTCAACGTGGTCATGCACGGCGACGGCCCCGCGGCGCGCTGGGCGACCGCGGCCCGTCCGGGCCAACTCCTGGCCGAGGTGGTCGGTCCCCGCGGCAAGATCAGCCTGGATGCCGGGGCGGCGTGGCATCTCTTCGTCGGCGACGAGACCTACATTCCGGGGACCCTGGCCATGCTGGAAGCACTTCCCAGCCAGGCGCTAGCGCGAGCGATTCTGGAGGTGTCCGGCCCTGCTGATGAGCAGCCATACACCGGAGGTCCC
The DNA here is from genome assembly GCA_049799515.1 of Candidatus Dormiibacterota bacterium. GTDB lineage: Bacteria > Chloroflexota > Dormibacteria > Aeolococcales > Bog-877 > Bog-877. The sequence continues at coordinate 36,564 of JBARIA010000083.1, forward strand.
GGGGTGTCGATCAGCTGGTTGCACCGGGCTGGTGCCGCAACCGGGGAGGCTGGCCGGCTCCAAGAGGAGATGCGCGGTTGGCAGGCGCCGCCCGGCCGAGGGCACATTTACATAGCCGCTGAGGTGAGGGTCGCCCTCGCGCTCCGCGATGAGCTGCTTGCCAAGGGATACTCCCGCGATCAGATTTCTGCCAAGGGGTATTGGAGCCGCGGTCGCGCCAACGCCAGCCGGGGGGAGCCGGACGAGCCTGAATAGTGGCTCGCCGAAGATTGGGAAGCTCCGGGGTCATCAGGCTCGGAGTTCCAGTCGATCGTCCTCCCCCTTAGGAGGAGGGTGTTTTGGGAGCCAGCTGTGAGCGAGGCCCAACCGATTTTCCAGGTGCTGCCAATCGCCGCTCGGGAGTGGCAGCGATACCGCGAGATCCGACTGCGAGCCCTGACGGAGGCCCCGGAGGCCTTCGGCTCAAGCTGGGCGAATGAGAGCGCACGACCGGACTCGGTGTGGCGGGAGCGGTCGATCTCGACACCCGACAGGCAGATGTGGTCAGCTCGCCGCGGCGAGGGGTGGATCGGCCTGGTCGGCGCGGTTCGCGAGCCGGACTTCCAGCTCCAGCTGGTCTCAATGTGGGTGGACCCGGGCTGGCGGCGTCAAGGGGTAGCCCGGGCCTTGATCGCGGCCGTGGTCGCCTGGCACCGACTCGGCGGCAGCTCTCGTCTCGTTCTGTGGGTGAGCTCCGACAATCCAGCCGCCCGGCTCTGCTACGAATCAGAGGGCTTTCGGCTCACCGGCGCCCGTTTAGCACTTCCGCCGGACCCCACCCGGGAGCGCCTGGAGATGCTCTTCGCCGAGCCCGACTGGGGCTAACAGCGGTCCGGTCGGCGGCACTGGCCGGTGGGCCCAGGCGCCAATTTGACTTCCGCTCCGACACTCGAGCCCGGCCATGCGGGATCATGGCCCGGAGGAGACCATGTGGGTGTGTCTCCCGCTGGAGGGACTAGGACGAGATCGCTGCCGGTCTGCCACTTCTGGGGTCGCTGCGCTCGAAGACGGTCCGGCCTGTGATCTGGCTCTTTTTGGCCTTGGTGCTGGTGGCTCACGAGGCCTCCCACGCTCTGGCGCTGTGGGCGTTCCGGATCCGCTTCGCGCCCCGGGTCTGGTACAGCCGCGACTTCCCCTGGCTGGGGTTCGGGTGGATGTACTTGGTCGATGGGATCGATCCGCGCCAGCGCCACACCATCCTGGTGGTCGGTCCGATCGTCGAGGCAATCCTGTGGAGTCTGGGTGCCTTGCTCTTTCCCGAATACTTCCTAGGGCTGATCCTGATGGCGGGGGCCACACTTCTTATGAATCGATTCGTGCCGGGCGGGGACCTCTGGAAGGCCCAGCGGCTCCCCAAAACCGCTCAGTCAGTGCTGGCCGCAGCTGGCCATGGATCCGATCCACGCGGCCTCCCAGCACCGAGCTCCGAAGGCTGAGGCGGCGGGCGGCCAGTTCAGACCGGCGAACTAGTTCCTCGAGCCAGCCCGTAGACTGACCCGGTGGCGCCTGACAACCCGGCCGCCCCCAAGGCCCCGGCGGCCCAGACAGCGCGGGCCGCGCCAGCTGCGCCCGCTCCCACTGAGGCTCCCAGCGCGCTCCCCCCGGGCGGCGTTCCACCCGGCACCTGGGCCTGGGTGCGGGCCGCTGCGATCACGGCGACGATCTTCCTCGCCTACCAGCTACTGCTGGTGCTGGGGGGATGGCTGACCACCATCCTGACCGTGATCCTGGCTCTGGTGCTGGCGGTGGCCATCACCTTCATCGCCGACCCGCTCGTCGGTCTGCTCCAGCGCCGGGCCCACTTTCCCGCCAGCTTGGCAGTGCTCACCACCCTCATCGCCGGACTGGTACTCGTCGGCGGAGTGCTCTACATCGTGGGTGGTCCGCTGGTCGGCGAGGCGCGCGGGCTGGCCGACCAGATACCGCACCTGTTGCATCGCGCCAACTCCGAAATCTCCCAGCTGCGCGCCCAACTCAGCAAGCATGGAATCCACGTCGGTGGCGGTGGGGTGGTGCCCAACAACCTGACCTCGTACATCCCCGGAGCGACTGGCATTCTGCTGCACGGTCTGTCCAGCACGGTCACAGTGCTGATCGATGTGTTCGTCGGCCTGGTGATCTCCTTCTGGTTGCTCAAGGATGGCCGAACTCTCCGTCGGCAGCTTCAAGAACTGCTTCCCGGTCGGGTGCGCAGTGAGCTTTCCTTCGGCTTTGACGCCTTCTCGGTGGTGGTCGGCGGCTATGTGCGGGCCCAGCTGCTGATGGCCCTGCTGGTGGCGATCCTGGCGGGCGCCGGCACGGCCATCTTGGGTGTGCCCTTCCCCTTGGTTATTGCCGTCGCGACCTTCATCTTCGAACTGATCCCATTGGTGGGACCATTTGCCGGGGGCGCGGTGGCACTGCTCTTGGCGCTGACCAAGAGCCCCGTCTTGGCGCTCTTCACCCTGATCCTATTTCTGGCGATCCACGTGATCGAGGGGTACCTGCTGGCGCCTCGTATTCAGGCCAAGTTCGTGCGACTGCACCCCTTGGTAGCGCTGCTGGCGCTCTTCGGGGGCATCGAGGCAGCGGGATTCTTGGGCGCGCTCTTCGCGGTTCCGGTGGCCAGTCTGCTTGCGGTATTTCTGCGGGCCGGTGTGCTCGACTGGCGGCACAATCGCCCCGAACTCTTCGGTGCCAGGGCGGCCGAGGTAGCCGCCGTCGGAGGCGCTCCGGGACGCCGGGTGCTCCGCGAATTTACCCCAATCCACAAGGATTTGTGGAGATGGGTAAAGCGTCGGACGGGTCGGGGCAACTGAGGCCGACCTGCGACCGGATACCAGAGCAGACGCGGTGTACCGGGCCAGTACCGACTGTTTCTCCGCATTTCCCCTTGAGCCTCCGAGTTCTTAGCTCGTGGTCGGGGGTGGCGTGGGGAACTCCAGGAAGGGCCCAAGCAGACCAGGTCGAGCCTCCTCAGCCACCCTAATCGCCTCCGGCAGGGTCAGATCGAGCATCCGATAGACTTGGCGGCCGGCGGCGGTGGTGGCGCTCAAGGTGACCACCCGGGCACGGCGTTGAAAGAAGGATTGGTGCAGGTTCCAACCGACGATTCCATCGGCTGAGAGCATGCTCCGCCGACGCACCAGTGAGCCTGATCGAATCACCAGAAGATCCCCGATTACCGCGTGGCCCAGGCTTCGGTATCGGTCCGCCGCCAGCGGCAGGCCCAGTGCCAGCAGAACCAGTACCGCCTGCCAGGGCCAGGCCGGCAGCGCCCCCAACACCCAGGCACCCAGGAGGATCACAAGCGCCGGTACCGTGACCAGGAGGACCCTGGTGTAGCGACGCCGTCGCGCGGTCGGTCCATGGGCTAGCAAGGCATCGCGGACCGGGGCTTGGGCACCGAGGATTGCTGCCGACACCCGCTCGGCGACATTGCGCGGCGCCGGCGGCACCAGCATCGACCCGCCTCGCTCCGCCCCCCGACCGACTCTGAGCCCGGTGGCAATGGCGATGCAACGAGCGCCACGGACCATGCGCAGCAGCAGCGGCTCGCTGAACTCGAGTCCGCGCAGGCGGCGCTCGTCGATGGAGATCACCCGACTGGTCAGCAGCCCGCGGGTCACCTGCAGGGTGCCCGCCTGTCTGGTGAGTCGGAAGTTCCAGAAGGAGAGCACGTAGCCGAGGGTCGATGCCACGGCGATCAGGATCGCCGCCGCCGCCACCACCACTAGGATCGAGACCGCGGTGGAGACCGCGCCCAACTCGTGCAGCGCCGCTTGCACCGGCCCCAGGCGATCCGGATGGAGATGAGCATCGTTGATGAACTGGGCGCCAAACGCCACCACCGCCAGCACCGTGATCGCCCCTGAGAGGGTGAAGGGACCGTAGCCGATCCAGCGCGGGTTCCAGTGGGCCAGCTCAGATTCGGGGGTTGCCGCGGTCGCCCCCCGATCCACCGCCTGGGGCACGGCGATCGTCCTGTGGAGCAGCTCCTGCCGCACCCAAAGCGCCTCAGTCGCACTGAGCCCGTCCAGCTTGAGACCACGCTCTTCTCGGCGGTCGCTGCGACCGGTGCCGATGGAGATGCTGGCCAACCCAAACATCCGATGGAGGATATGGGCGGTGAGATCCACCGTGCGCACCCGGTCCCGCAGCACAGTCAGGGTGCGCCGCCGGACCAGGCCCCGCCGCACCTGGACCTGGACCGCGCCGATCTGGTAGCTGGTAGTGAACCAGCGGAGCGTCCCCGCGCTGATGGCGACGGCCACCCCCAGCAAAGCCCACAGCGGACCGCTGCCACTGCCACTGCCGGCGATCAACAGCACGATGACCCAGACCGAGTTCTTCAGCAGTTCCTGCATCGGCAGGAGGATCAACATGCGGCGGTCCAGCCGGCGCCAGCTGGCGGAATCAGCAACTGGCGCGGAGGATCCGTCCGGAAGCGAGTCCAGGTGCTCAGCCGGCGGCTCCTGGATCAGGTCGCATCCCCCGGAGTCTGCTGGGCAATGGTGGTCAATTCGTCAACGATCCCCTGGGCAGTTGCCCGGTCCAGTCCGCTGATCCGCAGCGGCCCCGCCGCTGAGGCAGTGTTGGCGGTCACCTTCATCAAGCCGAAGAGCTGTTCGATCGGCCCCCGCTCGCTGTCGACGGTCTGAATGCGCGACAAAGGGGCGACGCGCCGCTCCTGATGGAACCAGCCAGCCTGGGTGTAGACGGCGACGTTAGTCACCTCCCAGCGGTGAACCCGGTAGCGCCACCTGGGCATGATGATGAGGTGGCCCAAGGCCAAAACTGCGGTGATCACTAGGCCCGCGGTATGCCAGCCAGCGTTTGCGGTGTCGCCCAGCATCCACCCCACCTCGGCCACCAGCAGCACCACCCAACCGATGGCAGCCCGGGTGGTCCAATACCAGACCGCAGTTGGACTGACCAGGTGTCGCGGGGGTCGCAACACCGCGGTGCTGGGCGGGGGGTCAGCCGCCACAGCTACTGAGTGGCCAACTTGAGTCGGTCGCGAAGCAGGGTCATCAGCGCGGCTTCGCCCTCGTGGGAGAGTTGGCCTGGAGAACCCCGACCCCAGAGCCAGAGCAGGACCGGTTCGGATTCGCCGCTCACTTCCGCGTCGGCACCGCCCTGGGGAGCGGAGACTTTGACCTCGTCTCTGAGCAGCTCCACCTCCCAGGCGCGCCCTCCGGTGCGAACCACTATCCGCTGGCCGTGGGACTGGTCGGAGG
>JBARIA010000084.1:0-7950 GCA_049799515.1 Candidatus Dormiibacterota bacterium
AGGAGAGGAAAACCATCTTCCCTCGCTTGCGGGAGACCATGTTGCGGGAGACCGCCCGGGCGCACAGGAAGGCGCCCCTGGTGTGGACCTGGATCACCTGGTCCCACTCCGCCAGGGTCATCTTGTGCAGGAGGTTGTCGCGGGTTACCCCAGCGTTGCTGACTAGGGCGTCGATCTGTCCGAACCGGGCCAGCCCAGCCTCGACCAGGGCCTCGACGCTAGCCTCCTCCTGGACATCGCAGGTGACCCCCAGGGCAGCGCCGCCGCCGGCGCTGACCCTGTCCGCGACGGCCTCGGCTGCTGCGCCGTTGCGGTCCGCGACCACCACCTTGGCGCCCTCTGCGGCGAAGCGCAGGACGGTGGCTTCCCCGATCCCCTGGCCGCCGCCGGTGATCAAGGCCACCTGATCGTGAAAGCGATTCACGAGTAAGTCCTCCTCCTGCTCGGCCCACATCCACCTTCGCCCCGGGAGAGCCCGAGTGGTCGGCTACGTACACTAATCGGGCCCACCTTGCTGTGTGCCGATGCCGGGCGCAACCACGCCAGCAGATGGACCAAGCCAACTGGGAGAAGCCTTAGCTTGCCAAGCAGTGCGTCGACGGAGCCCGCCCTGCTAGCCGAGGTCCGTCGTGGGGGGATCGTCGAGGGACGGATCCGCGGCCACACCGTGCTGGTGGACGGTGGGGGCCAGCCGCTGCGCTGGCTGGGAGACCCGGAAACGGTCAGCACCCTGCGCAGCGCCTCCAAGCCCTTCCAGGCGTCCAGCTTCGTGGAGACTGGGACGGCTTCCGACTTGGGATTGGGCGAAGAGAGCATCGCCATCGCGTGCTCCTCCCACCTGGGAGAACCCCGCCATATTGAGGCGGCACGCCGGATTCTGGAAGCAGCGCGCCTGGACGAGAGCGTGCTCCAGTGCGGCGTAGAGCTGCCGGGTGATCCGGCAGCGGCCGCGCAGCTGCTGCGGAGTGGTGAGAGCCCGACTCCGATCTACAACAACTGCTCGGGAAAGCACTCGGCCATGTTGGCGACCTGTGTCCACCAGGGGTGGCCCATCGAGAGCTATCTGGGGCGAGATCACCCACTCCAGATCCAGATCGCCGACCGACTGGCCCGGTACGCGGGGCTCCGGGCCGAGGCGATGCCGTTTGGGATCGATGGGTGCGGGCTGCCCACCTTCGGCCTCTCGCTCCGAAGCTTCGCTGCCGCCCTGGCTCGAGCCGCTGGTTCAGATCCCGCCTTTCGGAGCTGCCAGGTGGCCATGGCCCACCACCCGTGGCTGATCCGGGGCACCAATTCCTTCGATTCCGCTCTGCTGGGCGTGGCCGGGGACAGGCTCACCGCCAAGGGGGGTGCCGCCGGAATATTTGGCGCGGTGGCCCGCGACGGCAGCTGGGCGCTGGTGATCAAGCTGGAATCTGGCGCCTCGGCGGGACTGCCCCAGATCGCGACCAGGGCCCTGCTAGAACTCGGACTCCTCGATGCTCCCCTCCCGGAGAGCCTGGCCGAACTGGTCGAGGCCCCGGTCGCCAATTGGGCGGGCACCCCGGTCGGTGAGATCCAGGCTCTGTTCCAGCTGTGATCAGCGCTCTGGCGTCGTCGCGGTGCCAGGAATGCCGTCACCGGAGCGCGACCTGTTCGAGATCGGTCCCGCTTCGAACCTCTGCTACCCTCTCCAGGTTTTGAGCGCGTTTATGGAACGCCGCCGCCCGTCAGTGCAAGAGGCCCAGGAGCTCCTGCGCCGCCACTGGAAGCGATTCCCCACCTTCCTCAGCGTCGGGGTCGTTGGCCTGATCGTGACCTTCGTCGGCACGGTGATCCTCTACCACCACGTCCACCTGGAGCTCTGGCTGGCATCGGCGATCTCCATCCAGCTGGCAATCCTGGTCACCTACACCTTGAACTCCCTGGTCACCTGGAGGGATCGCCGTGGGGGCCCCCAGCGCCGGCGGTTCCTGACCTTCGAAGCGGTCAGCCTGGTGGGCCTCGGAATCAACGAGGCAATTCTGCTCACCTGCGTCTCCCGGTTCCACCTGTACTACTTGGTGGCTTTGGTGTTCGGCAGCGCGGTCGCCGCGGTCTGGAACTACCTCGCCAATCACAATTTGACATTCGCAAGTAGCCTGCTCGAGGACTGACCAGGTTCGAAAATCGCAGTCCCGGGAGCGCACCCCCCGATGATCGCGACCTAGCCCGTGGGATCCCCAGCGTCCGGTACGGAGCCTCTTGCCTGACCGGGTGCGGGGTTGATCTGCGCTAGACGCCAGGCCCCGAGTAGCACGGCAGGGCTCAGCCAGAACATGGGTAAGAAGTAGTTCTCGAGCGCAATCTCACTCATGATGAAGGCGCCATACACGACGGCGACCATCGCCCAGCGCCACTCCGGATAGCGCCAAGCGACAAAGGTGCAGCCACCGACCCATATGGCCATCCCCAGCAAATACGGCCATGCGTGAGCGACGGGTGAGCTGGCGAGAGCCCCTAGGGTGTCCCCACCGGGAAAGTAGCGGAGCGTGAGGAAGCTCAGCACCTCGCCGGGTATGGCGCGGTTCCAAGCCAACCAGGGAAGTAAGGCAACGGCGACACCACCGGCGAGCCAGCTCAACCGCCGCCGCGCTCCAGCTTCACGCAGCACGATCGCAAGATAGACAGGAGCGGCGATCCAGCACAGCTGATTCGTACAGACCGCCGCAGCCAGAGCCAGGGCGCTGACGCGCTGCTGATCGATACGGGCAAAGGCCAGAGCCAGTAGCAGGTAGCTGATGTACTCAGGGTCCCAACCGAGGCTGAACGCGAACGCGAGGGCGCCGAAGGTAAGCAGCTGCCAGGCTAGGAGCGTCGGCCAGCCCCGCGGCCGACCGCCGCCCCAGCTGGCAGCCAGCAGTAGTAGGAAGAGCACCATCACCCAGAACCAGATCGCGGTCCAGCCGGAGAAGGCAACCGGAAGTACCAACAGCGCCGCGTCGGGAGGGTTCGCCAGGGACGCGAAGCCCTGATGCCCGCCAGTAAGCTGATCCCTCAACTCGGCAGCGCCAATTTGCGCGGGTGTGGGGCTGTGCCGCAGGCTGGCGAACGGACCGGTAGCGATTGCGGTCAGATCGGGTGATCGGTCTCTTAACTCGGCATCGCACTGTGGCTCGTAGGTGAGGTATGGATCCCGCCCCTGCAGCAGCGACCTCCCCGCACAAGTGATGAACACCGGTTCGTCGACGGTGGGGTGGCTCGCGGTCAACGGAATGGCCAGCTCCACTCCTGCCAATACGATTGCGCCTGCGAGCAAGGTGCGGCGGGTCCGCAGGCTCAGTGTCCAGTGAACCCGCGCCAGCCAAGGACGAGGGCCCAGGGCGTTCGCCACGACCAACAGCGCGGGCACTGGCAGCAGGGGTGCAAGCCAGTCAGGGGTGGGGAGTTTCGCCGCGACGGCTACCCACACCAGCAGCGTCAGGATTCCCTGCCAGGCCCGGGCGCTCAGGTCCTCTGCTGGAGGTGATCCGGTTCCAGTTTCATTGGCTGACTGCGAGTGGGACGTCGCTCCAGACTGCCCTTGACGCCGAAGCCACAACGACCGACTTCGCGACATTGGTCCCTCGCGTGCTGCTAGCGGCGGGCCGCCCGCGAAGTCACCTGGGGCAGATCCCAACTGTGCCCCAGCAACGCCATCCCCACCTCGTGGCGGTCAGCGCTATGGACTCGGAACGGACGGACCCGCTCCAGCCGCTTGAAATGCTGGCCGGTCGCGATCTCTGTGACATCCACGGTGACTCGGTAGAACCCTTCCAGGAAGGGGATGCCGGGGAGCGCGAGCCCCACCTTCCCCTGCCGAGGTAGGGCGATGTCACCCGTCTCCAGATCATCGGTCGAGACGGTGAGGATGGGAGCCCCATCTCCTCGGAGGAAGGTGACGCTGAAGCGAGCCCCCCGGAGTGGTTCGGGAGCTTCGTAGCCAATTGAAACCGTCAATGCTTCGCCGGTGTTGAGAACTGTGGTGACACCGTCTGGACCAGAGAGCTCGACCGCGGTGATCCGCACCCCTCCTCGTCCCGGACTGGTGTCAACTTCAGTTCTCTCGACAACCTCCAGCTCCGCCTCCTCCCGCCGGTTTACCTCAGCTAGGTAGGCCGCGATCACTGCGTCCACCCCGCCGACCTGTCTGGCCTCGCCACGGTCCATCCAGACGCACCGATCGCACACAGAGCGCACGGACTCCAACGCGTGCGACACGAACACCAGCGTGCGCCCTTCTGTCCGCATCAGGTTGATTCGATCCATGCAGCGTCGCTGGAAGGCCTCGTCCCCAACCGCCAAGACTTCGTCGATCACCATGATGTCCGGGTCGAGGTTCACAGCGATCGCAAACCCCAGTCGCGTGTACATACCGGAGCTGTACGTTTTCACCGGGTTATCGATGAATTGCTCGAGCTCCGCAAACTCCACGATCGTGTCCATGATCGCCTTGATGTAGCGTCGGGGGAGCCCCAGGATGGCGCCGTTGAGAAAGACATTCTCCCGTCCGGTGAAGTCGGGATGGAATCCTGCGCCGACCTCCAGCAAGGAAGCGAGTCGGCCCCGGACAGAGATGGTTCCCTTATCCTGAACCAGAATCCCAGCCACGCACTTGAGCAGCGTCGATTTGCCAGAGCCGTTCTCGCCGATGATCCCGAGTGACTCACCCTCGGGTATGTCGACGCTGACGTCGCGCACCGCCCAGAACTCCTCGAACCGCCCGCGCCGGCGGGCGACCAACGACTGCTTCAGCGTGGCGTTGCGCTCGTGATATACCCGGAATCGCTTGCTGACATCGTTGATCTGGACGACGGCCTCGGGCATCAGACTTCCTCGGCGAAGCGACGCCGCAGGCGCCGGAAGACCCGCAGGCCGAGCCAGATCGAGAGCAGCGAAAACAGCGCCGCGTAACCGAGGCCGTGCCAGTGCTGCGGCCAGCGATTAAAGACGAGCACGTCTTGGAATCCCAGCACTACCCAGGTCATCGGGTTGGCGTAGATCACAGCATGCGCGACCTCCCCTTCCAAGCCATGGCCGGAGAACTTGGACTGGACTAGAGTCAAGGGGTAGATGACCGGGGTCACGTAAAACCAGATCAGAGTCCCCAGGTTGACCAGGTAGGACAGGTCACGCAGGTAGACATTCCCCGCCGCCAGCATCAGTCCCAAGCCCAGGGACAATGCGAATGTGATAGCCACCAAGAGCGGCGCCGCCAGTATCGGCAGGCCAACTCCTTTGTGCGACAGGAGCATGAAGGGAATCAGCAGCAGCAAGCTGATGGCGAAGTTGACCAGTGCTGCGATCACCGACGAGACGCTGAGCAGCATCCAGGGAAACGCCACCTTGCGCACCAGCTGGGCGTTGGCGACGATGCTGTTGGTGGCCATGACCAATGCCTGCGAAAAAAAGGTCCAGGCCAAGAGCCCTGAAAGGATGAAGACGGTGGCAGAGCCGCCTGGGTACTTGACCTTCAGGAATTTCCCGAAGACCAACGAATAGACCAGCATGAAGATGAGCGGGTTCAGGAGGGTCCAGGCCACCCCCAGTACCGAGCCCCGGTAGCGTGACTTCACATCGCGGCGAACCAGCTCCAGCAGTAGCTCGATCCGACCTGCGATGGGACCTGCGTGGGGAGCACGCGGACGTTGCGGCAGGCTCCTATCCGGGAGCAGTTCGGTGCTGGCCACTTTGGGCGAGTCTAGCAGGAGCCTGGAATCACTCCGCTGACTTCCAGATCGGGGCCCGTAACTTCAGCTGGTCGATGATGTAGCCGCAGGCATCCAGGGCCTGGCGGCGGTGGGCGGCGCCCACCACGACGGCCACCGAGGTGACCCCGGAGGCCACCGGACCGGTGCGGTGCTGGACCTTCGCCTGGGAAACCCCGAAGCGCTGGCAGGCCTCCTGGCAGATTTTCACCAGCACCGGTTCCGCCATCTCCGGGTAGGCCTCGTAGACCAGCTGGCCGACCGACCTTCCCTCGTCCGGGTCGCGCACCAGTCCTACAAAGGTGGCAATCGCTCCGATGCCGCGGCGCTCGACCGCTTCGCTCATCTCCTCCAGATCGATTGGTTGGCCCCCCACCAAGACCTCGATCCGGGGCTCTTCGGTCGGCGCGCCGCCCGAGACCGGCGGCAGAAACGCCACTTCATCCCCCGGGGCGATGGTGGCATCCCAGTCGACGTACTGAAGATTCCGAGCCGGCCGCACCGAGTCCCGCCAGGAGCTGAGCCCTGGGAACTGCTCGCAGAGCCGGACCCAGCAGTCCTCCACCGAGGTGGGACCGGTCACCTCCAGATGGACGTCTGGGGTGCCGGCGAGCTCTCGAAGGGTGGCGAAGAGACGCACCCGGACGGTCGTGGTTGCCATGTCCCGAGCCTAGCAAGGCTCCGCTGCTAACGGCGGAAGATGTCCCGGTCACGCTCCCGCAGAAGTGGTGCCGACCCCTCTTCCGGGCCGGTCCAGCTGAGGCCCCTGACCACCGCCAGAGGCAAGCCGTCGACCTTGCCCATCAGGAGTTCGCCCAGGGAGGCGATCTCGTCGGCGGACCCGATGGCGGAGGCATGCAGCTCGTACCCCTGGGGGTCCTTTAGGCCGCGGTGGTCGCTGAGCGCCGGCATTCCAGCCACCCCGATCGCCACGTTGACCGACCCCTCCCGAAACGGGCGACCGAAGGTGTCCGAGATGAGCACCGCCAGCGGACCCCCGCCGGCCAGTGGAAGCCACTGCTGGCGGAGCCGCTCGGCCGATCGGTCCGGGTCGAGGGGCAGACAAGTGATCGCCTCCCCTCCGCCCACGTTGCTGCGGTCCACCCCGGAGTTGGCACAGACCAGGCCGTGGGGGGTCTCGGTGATCAGCACCCCGGACTCGGCCCGCACCACCCGGCGACTCTCCCGGAGCACCGCCTCCACCAGCTGGGGTTCCTGGCCGAGCTGGGCGGCCAGCGTCAGGGCCGCCGGGCGGGGTTCGAAATCAGCCAGTGAAAAAACCCGCCCCTCAGCTTTGGAGACAACCTTGTGGGTCACCACCACCACATCCCAGGGCTGCAGCCCACCGGAGCGCGCCAGCGGCTCGAGGGCCAGCTGACCCAGGTCCTCGCCATTGCCAACCTCGGGAATGCCAGCCACCGCCCAAGAGCTGATCGGACCGGCCCGGACCAAGGGCCGCTCCGGCTCCCGCTCAGGATCCAAGCCAGGTCTCCAGCTCAGATGCACGGTGCTCCCGACCGGCCACCTCCCTCGCCCAGGCCACCACCGGGTGGGCACCCTCGCCCAGCGGGACGCTCGGCGGGACCAGGTCCTCCGGACGGTCGATGTCCCAGGCCAGACGGGGCAGATCGAGCACCGAGAGCTGGAGCCCTAGCTCCTCGGCCATCTCCCGGTGGCGGCGGAGAGAGTCAGCGCCGAAGAGGAATGGGTCGAGGCCAGCGGGATTGAACAGCATTCCGTTGGTACCGGTGCCGGCCCGGTCAGGGATGAGGGCCAGCGACATGGGAGCGAGCTGAGACGCCATCTCCCAGAGCCGTCGCAGATCAGAGGCCTCCACCCGGGGCAGGTCGGCGGCCACCGTGGCCAAGGTGGTGGCGCCGTGCTCCAAACACCAGGCCTGCCCGATCCTCACCGCGGCGCTCTGCCCACCCCCCTCATCGACCAGGGTGGCCAGACCCAACCGCGCGCAGAGCTCGGTGATCTCGGGATCGTCTCCCACTACCACCACCCGAGAAGGCGCCCAGCCCTCGGCGGCGCAGCGGACCATCCGGGAGGCGAGGGCCCGGCTGACCAGTTGCCGGACATCATCGGGAAGCTCAGAGGCGAGTCGCTGCTTGGATCCGATCGAGCGCTTGACCGGGATTACCAGGAAGGTCCCGGTGCCGTCCGTCTCCACTTGCATCCCGGGGCTCAAGCGGACTTGGCGGCGGAGGCTGGGTCGGCGGCGGCGGCCGCCAGGACCGCC
>JBARIA010000085.1:0-4508 GCA_049799515.1 Candidatus Dormiibacterota bacterium
TTGGCTGTGCGCAACAACTCGAGTGGGGACTATCTGGTCCTGCCCTCGGGTCGCCCCGTGGCCCTCTCAATCCTCCTGTGGATCGTCCTTGGCTGGATCGGATACTGGGTAGGCAACCTCCTGCTCACGTTCGACAAGAAGCCAGGGTTGATCGTCACGATCGTCTTTCTGTGGCTCGTCGGTGGCCTCTGGTACTTCTTCCACGGTCGCGCCTTCCAGATGCGTCTTCGACGGGCCATGGCAGGCGGGCCGGACCACCTGGCGCTGATGGTGGACCGATAGAGCGACTGGATGTGGCGGCACCGAGCTGGGCAGGATGGTCCACTCGGCTGAGCCAGGCGGCCTGCCAAGATTGGCACTGTGGAAGGGAGATCAGGTAGCTCAGCCCGCGTCCGAACAGCGGTCTTTGCCGAGGGATTGCCGGGGGTGAATGGGTACTGAAGTCGTGAGCCCCGGGGACGTTTCCGCATCGTTGACAGCGGTAGGCGACCGGCGCTACCCACTGCTGCCATTCGTGGCGGTCTGGCGCCGTACCGAGGTAGTAGTGATTCTCGCGGTGGTGGTACTCGCTGTCACTACCGGGGCCAACTACGTTGAGAGCCACCGTTTCGAATCCGAGCTCGTCGTCCTGGGCGCGATCCTGCTAGCCACCTATCCCCTGCTGCGAATAGGTGCTCGGCGCCACTACGTTGCGGTGAACACCGACGGGCTCCTCGTGAGCGGACTCCTGCGCTCATCCATCGTGCCCTTCGAGGCCATCCGGCAGGTCCGGGTGCAGATCGTTCAGATGATCTTCGAAGTCCCATCGAGGAGGGATCGACTGGACCGCTCACTGCGGCCATACCGGCTGAACTCGGCATGCCTGGCGCGGCTGACCTGGGACCCGTCCCAGGTGGGTCAGCTGGGCGCGATTCTTGGCCGAGGAACCGTGATCGACCAGGACATCATATTGATCGTGGCCCAAGCTCGCGAGTTGGAGCAGAGTTTGCAGGAGCGGATACGACACCGGTCCCCCGCCCATTCGCGCCGACGTTGATTCTCAAGAGATCGAACTGGAGCTGAGATCGACGGCCGAGCTCTGATCCCAACCGCGGCAGGCCCGCTTACGAGCGAGGCGGAGAGGCCCGCTGCAGAAGCCATAATCGTCCGTCGGCCGGACTTCACGTTGGGCGGCTCAATCGGTGTATATTCTCGGCGCATCGACTAGCGGTCCCGGCGCTACAGCCGGGCCAGGTGTTCATGGGAGGGGAGGCCGTGGCAGCAGCTGTCGCGACACCAGGCGGGCCGGTAGCGGGCGATCCTGGCCTCAGACGCGATATTGGCTTCATGGGGCTGATCTGGGCCTCAGAAGGATCGATCATCGGATCCGGTTGGCTGCTGGGAGCGCTGGTCGCCACCGAATATGCTGGCCCGGCGGCCCTCTTCGCGTGGGTAATTGGCTCGTTCATAGTCATGTTGTTGGCCCTGGTTCACGCGGAACTGGGCGGGATGTTCCCGGTGGCCGGCGGCACGGCCCGGTTCCCGCACTACGCGTACGGCAGCTTGGTCGGTTTCGCCTTCAGCTGGTACTCCTGGCTCCAGGCGGCAGCTGTCGCCCCCATCGAAGTCGAAGCCGTGATGACCTACGGCGCCAGTTATGCCCACTGGATGACCAATTCAGTGAACGGGACGCTCAGCTTCCCGGCCGGTTTTTTGTTGGCCGTCGCGCTGATGGCGATCTTCTGTTTCATCAACTTCATGGGGATCAAGGTGCTTTCCTTGATCAACACGTATGCCACATGGTGGAAGGTGATCGTCCCGGTGTTCGCCCTGATCGTCCTTTTCATCGCCCGTTTCCATACCTCCAACTTCACAGCTGACGGCGGATTCGCGCCCTTCGGTCTGAAAGGCGTCCTCGATGCCGTGGCGGCCGGCGGTGTGGTGTTCGCGGTGCTCGGGTTCGAGCAGGCAGTTCAGCTGGGCGCAGAAAGTGCCAACCCTCAGCGTGACATCCCGCGGGCCGTGATCGGCGCAATGATCATCGGGATCGTCATCTACATGCTGCTGCAGATCGTCTTCATCGGCGCCCTCTCGCCGGCTGACCTCGCCCATGGTTGGCCCGGAATCACTTTCCCCTCGAGCATTACCGGGCCCTACGCGGGCCTGGCCACTGGAGCGGGCCTTGGCTGGCTCGCCACGATCCTCTACATCGACGCGATCATCTCCCCTGGTGGCACAGGTCTGATTTACCTGACGGCCACCTCCCGCATCTCCTACGGGGCCAGCCGGAACGGGTACATCCCGACCTTTTTCGAGAAGCTGACCCAATCTAATGGCGTGCCCTGGGGCAGCATCATCGTCGCCTTCATCGCCGGGATTTTCTTCTTCCTGCCGTTCCCCAGCTGGCAGTCCATGGTCGGTCTGATCACCTCAGCCTCGGTGCTGATGTACGCCGGAGCGCCGTTGGCCTTCGGAGCTCTGCGCCGTACTTTGCCGGATCACGTGCGGCCATTCAGGCTGGGTGGTGGCACGGTGATCGCTCCGATTAGCTTCATTGGGGCCAACTTCATCATCTACTGGTCCGGCTGGAACGTCGACTGGAAGCTGTTCTGCCTGATCGCGGCTGGGTTCGCCGTCCTTTGGGCCTCGATGACCTTCGGGAATAATCCCAACAAGCCCAAGCTGGACTGGCATTCGGCCACCTGGCTGTGGCCATACTTGGTCGGGATGGCGCTCATCTCGTATCTGGGGCAGTACAACGAGGGAGCTGACTCGGCAGGTCGTCCATACGGCCTCGTCAAGACGCTCAACAACTACCACATCCCCTTTTACTGGGACTTGGGCGTGATCGCCGTCTTCAGCCTAGTGATCTACTTCTGGGCGATCTCGCTCCGGCTGCCAGCGGAGAAGGTCAACGAATACGTCTCCACGGTGCAGCCGGCAGTCGACGCCCACTCGCCGACCTTGGGCTCGGAAGCGGGGGGGATCGGTCCCGCCTGATCCAGGAATGACGCCGGCCGGTCGGGTTCCGCGCGCCCGACCGGCCGGACCGGCGGGCAGTTCGGAGAACTGAGGCTAGCTGCCTGTGGACAATTCCGGCTCCAAACGAACGGTGTGATCTAGTTGTGGTCGCCCCGCCCACGACGGAGCGTGGCCAGCTGGGCCTTGGGGGAATCTCTGCGGACTGTCGTTCACCGTGGAATTGACCGACGGGCGCTGATAAGGGCCGATGGGGGGTCTTTGGGAGGCAGGTAGTGCCAACCGGCGCCCGCTACCGAAGTGGGCTACTCTCGAGCTACCGACCAAAAACTCTGTAGGGGCCACCGTTGCTGAACTTTCTCTTCCTCCTTACCGCCGGACCCCGCACGGAGTCAGTGCACACCGTCCGGGCCTTGGCGCTGGCAGCGCGGGAGTCCGGCCACCGGGTCGAGCTCTTCTTGGCCGGTGACGGCGTGGCACACGCCGGCAGCCTGGCGGGAGCCGTACCAGTCACCCTGTGCGAGGCCGATTTGCGGTGGCGCCAGACGCAACCGATCGAGGTCCCGGGAATCCGCCGAGGCAGCTTGCGTGACCTGGCGCGGCAGTGCCGTGAGGCGGACCGAATCCTGGTCTTCCGGTGAGTTCGAGCAACGGCCAGCAGCTCGTCGTCCTAGCCCGGGGTGACCTCTCGTTGGAGGACGCTGCGCTGGCGATCCGGATTGCTCTGGCGTTGCCGCTGGGGGGAGTCACCGTCCGCCTGATTTTGGCCGACTCTGCGAGCGCGTTGGCGCTCGCAGAGCCGCCCGAGCTTGGTCCTTGGACCGGAAGTCTGAGCCGGGAGTTTGAGGCCCTCATCAGAGACCAAGAGGTCCCGGTGCTGGTGGAGTTGGAATCGCTGGTGCAGCTGGGCATGGCCGATAGGGAGCTGCGACTGGGCGTCGAGGTGGCGTCCCGGGCGGAGGTGGTGGCGGCATGCGGGTCTTCCGGGAGTTTCCTTGTCCTCTGAAGCCGTCTTGGAGCTGCACTTGGTGAGCCGCCGTGCCGATCACCGAGCGTGGCACCATTTGCGAACTAGGTCGGAGGCCGGTGCGCGTTTGGAGGTGGTGCTGCTGCACGACGCGGTGCTGGAGACCGAGGCGACGGTGACCGCGGCGCTCGGGGAGACGGAGATGCTTAAGGTGACAGTGATGGCCTGCACCAATGACGCGACCCAGCGGAAGGTGGAGGAGAGGTGGGCGCTGATCGACTATGCCGGAATCATCGCTCGCAGCGTGGCGGCCGATCAGGTTACCAGCTGGTGAGGGATACTGGATGACCTCGGCCACCCATGTCCTCGACGCGGCCGCCGTTGAGCGGTACAGCCGCCAGCTGCTGCTGCGCGAGGTTGGCGAGTCCGGACAGCTTCGGCTGGCGCGGGCGACTGCGGTGGTAGTCGGCTGCGGCGGGCTGGGAGTCCCAGCGGCGCTCTACCTGGGAGCTGCTGGAGTTGGGCGGCTGATTCTGGTCGATCCCGATCGGATCTCCCTGGACAACCTCAATCGGCAGGTGGC
>JBARIA010000086.1:0-3834 GCA_049799515.1 Candidatus Dormiibacterota bacterium
CTGGATGGGCGGATCCTCTGCCGCTTGAGCGCCCGTCAGGGCATTCTGGTCAGCTGCCGTGTCCATGCCCACGATGGGTGCGAGGCCTCTCAACACCCGCTCCTCGTTGGTGACGATGAACTCCAGCTGGGCGGGGGGTAGGTTGTCCAAGGCAGCTGGCCAAGTGAGGGGATCCAGCCCTTCTCCTGCCAGGCCGGAGTCAATGTCGATCACCTCAGCCTGCAGGCACTCTGCCGATTGATATCCGTCGTCGTAGCAGATGGCGCCGTAGTCAGGACTGACGTTGGCCGACGGGTTGCTGAGTGGGCTGGTGGTGAGGATGATCACCACCGAGGACTGAACCTGTGGAACGGTGTACGGGCCATCACTGGCCCAAACCAATACGGTATAGCTACCCGGAGCTTCCCCAACGGTCGCCCACGTCCAGCTGGGCCCGATCCAGGCAGCTTCCAAGGTCCAAGGCCCAGAGCCAGTCGGAGCGACGAAATACGAGTACCTGACCTCGGAAGTCGACGCACAGGTCGATGTGGCCGCGACAGTTACCGAACTCCCCAGACTCGCTGATCCGACCGGTGCGGTAAGCGCCGAGACCGCCGAACACGCCGCTGGCGCCGAGAAAGGGAGAGCCACAATGGTCTGCGACTGGGGAACGGTGTAGGGCCCGTCGCTGACCCACACCACCGCGTACTCGGCCTCGGCTGGGCTGGTTGTCCAACTGGGCCCGATCCAGGCGGCCGTCAGGGTCCAAGGACCCGAAGCGGTGGGCCCGACGAAGTAGGAGTACTTCGGGCTAGAACCAGAAGGACAGGTGCCGGCCGCAGTCACCGTCAGCGAACCACTTGCTCCCCCGCTGGCTGCGCCCGCCTGGGCCGAAACCGCCGAACACGCCGCTGGCGCCGAGGCGGCGGCCATGACTGCGGCCGTACTGCCATCGTCGAGCGCTGGCAGCGCGAAAGTGAGACCTGCAGCAACCATCGATCCGATCGCAACCACCACAATGCTTCTGAATCGAACGGGCCCGACCACGCGGAATCACACTAGGCGGCAAGTTCACTCCCACCAATGAAGCTTCGCGCACGATGGGCTGAAGAACGAGTGACATTCGATGCCGAGCCTCAGAAACTGTACCCGACGAGTCAGGAGATTCATGCCTATAGTGGGCAAGGTGGTCACTCTGACCAAATACCCCAAGGCGGCGCGTCAGGGCTCCATGGGATATTGACGGCGCCCCTGGCCTAGCCTAAAAGCAAGTCTAGGAGGCTCGGCCAAATGGGCAGCTTGTCCGTTAGCCACGAGAACCACCGCGGTGTCAGAGGCGATGATTTCGATGACCTCCTATGCCAATTTATCGGACTCGTAGCGCATAGAAATCGCCGGGTGGCCAACGCCGGCAGGGGCGCGGTGAATCATCAGGTCGAGGGCCACCTCGAGAGCGTGATCACCCATCTTCACGAAGACCGTTTGCGGTTCGTCGACCAACCCCTGCAAAGCCGCGACCTCGTCGCCCACTCTTCGGCGAGCGCGGATCGTCAGGCCACGGACCACCTCCAAGCTGGCGAGCCACCTGGTAACCGTCGAAGTTATTGCCGATTGCGACTCAGAGCGGTCGCTTGGAGCGGCCGCTGGTAGCTCGGGTGCACCGGTCTATGATTCGACGGAAGCCCCCAGAGTCGAACCGGGCAGAGTCATCACAAGGCCGTCTCCTGTGCGGTCGAGGTCCCCCCGTAGCAGGGCGTCGTACACGAATTGCGACCATGTTTCCATCTCGAGGTAGTAAACCCCTAGCTCGTCGACAAGCGCCATCCGACCCTCCAGCTTGTCGCGCTCCCGCACCTCCACCAGCGCGCCCTCCGCGTTGACCAGAATCAGCACGCCCAGATGGACCTGGCCGACCGCTCCGGCGTCGTCTTTCAGCAGGCCCACCGCCCGCCCCGTCACCGCTCGGTTGCAGACCACCTCCTCACGCCACTCCCTAAGACAGCCGGCCAACCAGGCTTCGGCCGCAGCTCCGTCGCTGGCATTGATGTGCCCACCCACCCCGAGTGTCACCTGGCCGCGCAACCGAGGTTCGCTGCCTGCGCGCAGGCGACGCATGGTTAGCATCCGCGTGCCGTCCCGCACCACCAGATGGGGGATCACCTGCTGCCACTCAGGCTGCGCCTCCACCTCGGAGCGGGGGCGGAACTCCCCCCAGTGCGCGATGACCTCGAGGAGGTCCTCGACTCCGCCCGAATGGAGTCCGTGCCAAGCCCCCCCGGGCAGGGCCTGGTCGCGGGGAACCACCAACACCAGTTCGCGACCGGCCCCGCGGGATAGCGAAGACGCCGAGCGTCCGGGAGCGGGCATTGGGGAAGGATAGGTCCGGCCGGATAGTCTGGGCGAGATGCCCAGCCCGATCTTCTGCATCGTCGGGGCGGGACTGGCCGGCGGCCGAGCGGCCATCTCCTTGCGCCAGCGGGGCTTCGATGGCCGCCTGGTGCTGCTCGGCCAGGAGCCTGACTCTCCCTACGAGCGCCCGCCCCTCTCCAAGGCCTATCTCAACGGCGAGCTGCCTCGAGCCAAGCTGTTTCTGCAGGCGGATGATGCCTATTTGGACCAGTCCATCGAGTGGCATCCCGAGACCACGGTGGGAGCCATCGACCTGCGGCTGCGCCGGGTTCGATTGACCGGGGGAGAATCGGTTGAGTTCGACTCGCTGCTGCTGGCGACTGGGTCCCGACCCCGGACGCTCGAACTGCCGGGAGTCGACCTGGCCGGGATCCGCACCTATCGCACCCTGGCCGACGCCGAGTCGCTGCAGGAGGAGTTGAAGCTCCGACCGCAGGTGGTGGTCGTGGGCGGCGGCTTCCTCGGTACCGAGTTGGCCAGCGCGGCGCGGCGCCAAGGCTGTTCGGTGACCATCGTGGAGGCGGCCGACCGTTTGCTCGCCCCGCTCGGCGAGGTGGTCGGTGACTACTGTGCGGAACTCCACCGCCAGGCGCAGGTGCGGCTGCTCTGCGGCGAGCAGGTCGAGCGCTTCATCGGCTCCGAGCGGGTAGAGCACGTGCGGCTCAGCAGTGGCCGACTACTGCCCTGCGACCTGGCACTCATCTGCGTCGGGGCCGTGCCCAATTCCGAATTGGCCCTCAAGGCCGGTCTGACGGTCGACCCTGGCGTGGTGGTGTGGGAGCGCTGCCGGACCGACCACCCGGAAATCTTCGCCGCCGGGGACGTGGCCTCCTGGTGGAGCCCCCGCTCGCGGCGCCAGATTCGGGTCGAGCATTACGACAACGCCGTCCAGCAAGGCATCTTCGTGGCCGGCTCGATGCTGGGCGATCCGGCGGAGTACAACCCCATCCCCTACTTCTGGACCGAGCAGTACGGGGCCATGGTCCAACAGGTGGGGGTGACCGGGGGTGCGGAAGAGGCGGTGATCCGGGGTGATCCCGGCACCGGCAGATTCTCGGTGTTCTACCTGGAAGAGGGCCGGCTCCACGGCTGCGTGGCGGTCAACCGCTTCCCCGACCTGGCGGCCGCCCGGCGGCTGATCACCGCCGGGGTCGGGGTCAGCGCGGAACGCCTCAGAGACCTGGAGCTGGACCTCCGGAGCTGGTCCCAGGACGCCCTTGAGTCCGCGGACAACGCAGGAGCCTAGCCGGGCGTCGGCTCGAGTCCCAACCGTCGTCTGGTGATGGCGATCGCCTCGGGATTGTCATCTACCAGCAGGTAGCGTCGGCCCAACGCCTGGGCCGCGACCCCGGTGGTCCCGCTGCCGCAGAAGAAATCAGCGACCAGATCGCCTTCCCGGCTGGAGGCGCGCACGATCCGGTCTAGCAGTGCCAGCGGCTTCTGGGT
>JBARIA010000087.1:0-3426 GCA_049799515.1 Candidatus Dormiibacterota bacterium
ACCGCTGCTTTTGCCCAGGCACGGAATCCAGCCTCGGCAGCCGCCACAGCCGATGACGGCTTCGCCGTCGGGCTGACCGCCGGGGCAGTCGACCGGGGATGAGAGGCGATCGTGCTACCACAGCCGCTGATCACAAGAGCAGCGGCCAGCGCAGCCATTACCGCCAGCAAGGACTGCCTCATCGAGTCAACCCCCGGAGCCTGGCCGCTTTCGGACCAAGGATCGGCGCGTGCAGTAGGCTTTCTAGACGATCCCGGATCTCTTCGCCGCCCCGCACATGTGCCAAGAAAACCTCGCGTTCGGCGGGCGTCATCTCGCACATCTCGTCGGACATCTCGGCCTCGGCCATGTCGTATGCGTCTACCATGTGAATCTCCTTTATTGTTGTGGCGTTCTTTCGATTCTGACCGCCACGCAGTGACAAATAAATGTCAATCGCCTACCTGGTCGAGAGGTGTGCCTTCGGGCGCGAGCAGTCGCGGAGCAGGCGGCTTTAGCAGTGCCTCGACGCCGGGCACGACGGGTGCCTCAGCCAGCGCACTGGCGATCCGCATGAGCATTCTTTCCCGGACCGGTCTGCCCGCCAGTGCGTGACATATGGCTGCGGGCGAGTAGCCCACTAAGCGCGCCAGGTCAGACTGGTCGAGCCCGCGGAGGGCCAGTTCGCGCCGGAGCCTCTCCGTCGCTAAAACCACACTCATCTCTGGTCATTCCCGCGCAACCTGGTCGAAGTAGACATAAATCACTAATACCACGAGATTTCCCGGGCCGAATTCGTGGATATGACGAGTGCGTGAAGTTGTGCAGCCCAACCACCGCCAACACTTTGACTTCACGCCTATAGTCCATTCTCTCGACCCGTGAGGAGGTCCAAGTTGCGTCAGAATTTGTTACCACCCGGGCGAGAAAAGTGACCCTCGGCGGGGCTGCGCCTTCGGCTGAGATGAGTCGGCAGGGCGGACCACCACCTACGCATTGAGAGACTGGCGCTTAGCGGTGAGCCGAAAAGGGCTCTTGCGCCCGGCCGGCTCGGCGGCTACCTTTGACGGAGCCTTGGCACCCCTCCCACCCCCCGGCCGGTTCCCCAACCGGCCACGAAATCTGGCGGGTGCCGAGGTCTCTCCCTCGCCCGCCAGCCCCGGCGTCCCGAAGCGGCTCCTGGTCGTCGGGGACACCCACGGCGACTGGGTTCACTGGGAACGTGAGCTGCTACCTGCCGCGGCGGCGATACGGGTCTCGCCCTGGCTGAGGGTCGCCTCCGTCGCCATGTCGGGAGGAAGGAGCCTAGGACCTGCGGCCAGGCAGAATCGCGACGCAGTGCGCACAGACACGCCAAGCAACTCCTGCGGATGTGCCGCCTGGGGCTACACGATATGGGTCGGTCAACTGAGCCTTCTCCTGGACGTACCCTGCTCATCGGTCTAAATTGACTTCGGATCGGACGGTCTGACCCGCTGACTGCACTGCCCGCCACCGTCGCCCCCACTGTTTGGCAACACCGTCTCATCTCACACCCTGAGGCCCGGCAAAGTGGCCGGTCGAAACTTCTACCAAAAAATGCCCCACCCCTGAGGTGGAGGCCAGCGTGAAGGTCCCTGCGTGGGGACCCATCACGTGTCGGGTGGGGCACTGGGCGTAGTTGGCGCCTCCCTGAAGCCCGACCGTACCCAGCCCGACGGGGCGGCCCGGAAGGCTAGAGAGACCTTCAGGACCGGAAGCGCCGCACCGCCCGACGTCCGATTCCTCCAGCTGCGACGAGCATAGCCAGCGCAGCGACTCCAACGGCGATGTAGAAGACGAGGTCCACCGGATCCGTTGGCTTACGGTCTACGGCGAGCCCGAACAAGAAGATGACTCCGACGTAGACGAGCACTGCGGCAGCCAAGATCTGTAGCGCGAACTTTACTGCTCTTGCCATCTCAACCATCTACCTCAGTCGTAGTTATAGGTGTAGCCATAGCTGTGGGCCCCGGAACCTTTCAGTAGGATCGTGAGAGTCTCCTTATCGTTCTCAACACAAGATCCGATCTCAGGGAGGGCACACTCCCAATCCAACTGCCAAGCCGCGTACCAGGTCATGGCTCCTGTCCCGCTTCCGTCGGTGACCACTGCGCTAATGAGCGAGCACTGGTAAACAGGAAATGCGCAGCTGTCATTCTGCTCGTTCCAAACCTTATAGGCGTCTGTACCGTTGTACTCCCAGTCTCCCTCGATTTCTTGTCTCTCAACCGCACATGGTCCCTCAAGACATAGGTCAACGGCGGCGTACTGCTCGACGGTTCCCGCCGGGACAACGGCAGCCGAGGGTGTCGGGGCCGCGTCCGCGCCAGGCATGCCCTCGGACTCAGCGTTGCGATTAGCTTGCGCCTCGGTCCCGCCCGGCTCGGCAAGCCAGGCGGTGATCGTCCCGCCATTCGCCAAGGTATAGACCGTCTTGGTGCCCCCGCCCGCCAGGTTCGAGGTAACCACGGCCACTGGACTGCCGTCCGACCCTGTGACAGCACCTGGAGCCGTGGCATCTGTTTGAGCGCTGACGGTCTGAGAAGCAATGCCAAGGAGGGACAGACAGGCCATAAGGGTGCCGCACCGGATGAGCCAACCTCTGTGCGAGATCTGGTGCAGACCCTGACTCATTTAGCCACCTCAGGTTGGCTGCGCGGTGTTCGCCCACCCCACCAAGTCCCCAGCTTAGCTTGGCCCCTTCCATAAGTCAAGCGCTCGTATTCCCTCTCTTGTAGCTCAGCGAATCTGACCGGTCCTAACAGCTCAGCGATTCTGTCCGGCTATGAAGGACAAGATCGTTTTGAACTCAGTGCCTCCTGCAGGTGGACGGCAGTCGCCACGACTGG
This sequence comes from Candidatus Dormiibacterota bacterium, assembly GCA_049799515.1. Classification (GTDB taxonomy): domain Bacteria; phylum Chloroflexota; class Dormibacteria; order Aeolococcales; family Bog-877; genus Bog-877. The sequence continues at coordinate 2,850 of JBARIA010000087.1, forward strand.
CTCAAGGGCAGGGGCCCCTACCTGACCCTGGTGGGGGCGATTGACGACGCCACCGGGCTGGTGGTGGGGGCCACCTTCAGAGAGCAGGAGGACGCCCAGGGGTACTTCCAGGTGCTGCGCCAGGTGGTGCTAAGCAAGGGGTTGGAGCCCAGCCTCGAGGAGCAGCTCTCCGGGCGGCGCCAGCTGACCCAGATGGGGAGGTTGCCGGGGACGAGGTCCGCAGAGCAGTCTGGAACCAGGCCCGGCACACCGGCGAGGTCGAGGTGGCGCAGCAACTCAAAGGCGCCCGCTGGGCGCTCTGGCACAATCCCGAGAACCTCACCGCCCTCGCCAAGCGCCGCCAGGGCGGCCTCTACCCTCCGCTGCCAGGCCGCTCATGACCCATGCAAACAGCAGTGGTGCCCTGTTTGCGCCGCATCGCGGGGCAGAGGAGACAGCGATCACTGGCTCCATTCTTATCCAATACAGATCATCGGAGCGGTCAGGTTGGGTATGCGAGATCATATCGACTTCCCATGCTAAGAGATCTGACTCTGGATCAGGTAATCGGAGGTTCGAATCCTCCCGCCCCAGCCAC
>JBARIA010000088.1:0-32534 GCA_049799515.1 Candidatus Dormiibacterota bacterium
AGCGGTTTTCAAGACCGCCGCAATCAACCGCTCTGCCATCCCTCCGAAGGGTTGATGACGACAAATTCTCCTCGCAGAAGAGCCGCAAGGGGTGAGGAGGTTCTCGCTACCTCGCCGCCGGTTGTGCCTAGGGCGCGCTGGGAGTCACTACCAGATGACCGTCCCGGACCTCCATGACCAGCACAATCACCCCCTCGGCGATTGGATCTCCGACAGCGCTGAGAGCCGGCCAGTCCTCACCCCGGGCCCAGACCGAACCCAGGTGAATTTTTCCCGGGATCGCAACCGAAACCACGGCCTCCTCGCCGACCATCCTCTCAATCCCGTTGATCACGTGCGGCCCTGGGCCCCGCTGCCGCCCCTCAATGGACAACTCACCTAGCGGTTGGTGGTGCGACGGCCCCCGTTGGGCATTGCCCGGGCTGCGGGCGGAGGTGGCGCCGCCGCGGGCGCGGGCGGGGCGGGCTTGCTAGCAGCCAGCGAAGCGGACCCGGGGCCCGGTTCCGACGAGGTGGCCATGACCAGAGCAGTGGCGGCGCCCATCAGTCCGGCGAAGTCAGTCGGCACCACCAACTTGGCGTTGGGACTGTCGGCCAGGGTGGCCAGGTTCTTCAGCTGCCAGAAGGCCAGGACCTCCGGTGTGGCCTTGCCATGGTGGATCGCTTCGAAGACGGCTCCGATCGCCGAAGCCTCCCCCAGGGCATCGAGCTTCTGAGCCTCCTGGTTGCCTTCGGCCTCCAGGATCTGCGCCTGCTTTCGCCCCTCTGCAGCGAGGATGGTCGCCTGCCTCTGGGCGGTGGCCCTGGTGATGTTGGCCTGGGCCTCGCCCTCGGCTTGGTTGATGGCCGCCTGCTTGTCTCCCTCGGACTGAAGGATGACCGAGCGCTTGTGCTGGTCGGCCTCCTTCTGCTCCTCCATCGCCCGCAGGATGTTGGTGGGCGGGAGAATGTCGAGAACCTCGATCCGGTTAACCCGGACCCCCCACTTCTCGGTCGCATCGGCGATGTGGGCAGCCAAGTCGGCGTTGATCCGCTGGCGCTCGGAGAGGGCCTCGTCGAGGCTCATGGTGCCGAAGACGGCCCGGAGCGCGGTGCGACTGATCTGATCGATGGCGACCTGATAGTCCTGCACCTCAAAGAGCGCCTTGTTGACGTCGATCACCTGGTGGAAGATGGTCGCGCTCACCCCCACCGCCACGTTGTCCTTAGTGATCACGTCCTGCTTGTCGCCCCGGCGCGGCACCTCGCGCATGTCGACCCGGATCATGCTGTCCACGATCGGAACCATGAACACCAACCCGGGGTTGCGGGTGACGTGGAATCGCCCGAGTCGCTTGACGACCCCTTTCTGCCCCTGCTGGACCACCCGCACAGTGGACCGGCTCAGGCCCAGAAGCAGGACCACGATCACTATCAGCACGATCACCAATGCCACGTTCCGTCACGGTAGCAGACCGGCAATCAGATCGCTCGCCAGGACCGCGCGCGACAGCAGCCGGTCTCGTCCTCGGGGCGGATCACCCGGTCCCCATCTTTGGTGATCGGCGGGATTCTGGGGCGATCAGATTGGACGGCCGGGCCCAGTCGCTCAGCTGATCTCGGCCAACCCACTCAGATACGGAGACAGCACCTCAGGAATCGTGATCGTGCCGCGTTCCGTCTGATACGTCTCCAGGAGGCAGTCGAAGGTCCTCGGCAGGGCCAGGGCGCTGCCGTTGAGGGTGTGAAGAAACTCGGGCTTGCCCTGGCCGGAGCGGAAGCGGATGCTGGCCCGACGAGCCTGGAAGTCTCCGAAGACCGAGCAGGACGAGACCTCTAGAAAACGGTTCATCCCTGGTGCCCAGGCGTCGATGTCGTACTTCTTCCACTGGGCGAATCCCATGTCCCCGGCGCACATCAGGCGCACTCGGTAGTGCAGACCGAGCGCCTGGAGGACCGACTCGGCATCCGCGACCAGCCCCTCAAGCTCGTCCAGGGACGACTCGGGTCGAACGAACTTCACCAGCTCCACCTTGGAGAACTGGTGCAGCCGGATATAACCCCGGGTGTCCTTCCCTGGGGCCCCTGCCTCGCTCCGCCAACAGGGGGTCCAGGCAACCAGCCGGATCGGCAGCTGTTCGGCCGCCAAAATCTCATCCCGATAGAGGTTGGTGACCGGGACCTCGGCGGTCGGGATGAGGAAGCGGTCGCCCTCCACCACGTGGAATGCGTCTTCCTCGAACTTGGGCAGGTTGCCGGTTCCGACCATCGAGTCTCGGTTGACCAGGTAGGGGGGCGAGATCTCGGTGTAACCGTGGTCCCTGGTCGCCATGTCCAGCATGAGTTGGCTCAACCCCCGCTCCAGCCGCGCGCCCTCGCCCCGGAGCAGGGCGAACCGGCTCCCCGCGATCTTGACCGCCCGCTCGAAGTCGAAGATCCCCAGGGCCTCCCCCAGCTGGTAGTGGGTCCGCGGCTGGAAATCGAACTTGGGCGGTTTCCCCCAGGTGCGCACCACCAGGTTCTCCTCATCCGAGGAGCCCTCGGGGACCGACTCGTGGGGAAGGTTGGGTACCAGTAGGAGCAGCTGGCTCAGCTGGTCCTGGATCGACCGGCGCTCCTCCTGGAGCTTCTGAATGCTTCCCTTGAGCTGGGCCAGCTCCGCCCGCACCGAGTCCAACTGGCCTTCACCCAGGTTGGCTGAGCGGGCATTCATCTCGCTCCGAGCCGCCTCCTCCTCTCCCAGCAGCTGGCGGTGCCGCCGGTCGAGCGCCAGGATCTCGTCGACCGGGGCGGGCTCCCCCTTGCGCAGGGCGCCCTGGCGCACCAGATCCGGGTTCTCGCGGATGAAGTTGAGGGCGAGCATCCCTAAAGGTTAGGCGGACGGCGGGGAGGCGGCGTCCTGTACCGGCTGGTCGTCTCCGCTGCCCTGGGGTCGCAGGGTGGGGAAGAGCACGACGTCCCGGATGCTCTTGGCTCCGGTCACCAGCATCACCAGCCGGTCCACCCCCATGCCGATCCCCCCGGCCGGAGGCATCCCGTGCTCCAGCGCCTCGACGAAGTCCTCGTCGAAGGGTTGGGAGTCGAAATCGCCGGCGGCCCTGAGCCGGGCCTGTTCCTCCAGGCGCCGGCGCTGGTCCAGCGGATCATTCAGCTCGGAGAAGGCGTTGGCCAGCTCCCGGCCTGCCACCACCAGCTCGAAGCGCTCCACGAATCGGGGATCAGGGCTGAGCCGGGCCAGGGGCGAGACCTCGACCGGGTAGTCGGTGACGAAGACCGGGCCCCGCAGGTTGGGCTCCACCAGCTGCTCGTAGATGGCGTAGAGGACCCGGCCCGAGGTCGTCTCCGCCTGGACCTCGACGTTGAGCCGCCTGGCCTCCCCCACCATCCTCTCCGGCTCTCCCCAGAGACCGTCCAGGTCCAACCCGGTCAACTCATGGACCAGGTCGGCCATGGTCCGGGAGGGAAAGGGAGGGTCCAGCGAGATCGCTCCCTGCTCGGACTCCAACCCGCCCTCCCTGGGAGCGGCCGCGACCGCCGCCAGGACCAGCGTCTGGGCAAGCTCCTTCATCGTCTCCAGGTTGGCGTATGCCTGATAGGCCTCCAGCAGGGTGAACTCCGGGTTGTGGCGGGGCGAGAGCCCCTCGTTGCGAAAGGTGCGTCCCAGCTCGTAGACCCGCTCGAAGCCGCCCACCAGAAGCCGCTTCAGATAGAGCTCGACCGCGATCCGCAGATAGAGATCGGTGTCCAGCGAGTGGTGATGGGTGCGGAAGGGCCGGGCCGCCCCTCCCCCGGGAATGGCCTGCAGGATGGGGGTCTCTACCTCCAGGAAGCGGCGCTCGTCGAGGACTCGGCGGAGGGCCCGGATCACCTCAGAGCGCTGGCGGAAGATCTCCCGCTGCGCGGGGTCGGAGAGCAGGTCGAGGTAGCGGCGCCGGTAGCGCTGCTCGACATCGATGAACCCCCGGTTCTTGCCGACTGGGGGGCGCAGGGCCTTGGCCAGGAGGGTGATCCGCGCCACCCTCAGCGAAGGCTGGCCGCGCCTGGTTCGGGTCAGCTGCCCCTCCGCTCCGACGATGTCACCGTGGTCAAGCTGCTCCAGCTCAGCGACCAAATCGCCCCCTCGGTCATCGCGGCTGGCCATCAGTTGCAGGGTTCCGCTCTCGTCACTGCAGTCGGCGAAGGCGATCCCGCCCGAGGAGCGCACCCGCAGGATGCGCCCGGCCACCCGGACGCTCTCGCCGAGCTGCTCGGGCTGGTCGGGAGCCCGACTGGAGGCCTCGGCGCAACTGGCGTTGGGGGTGAAGTCAACCCCCCAGGTTGGTGTGCCCCCTTGCCTCAGCTGCTCAGCCTTTCGTCGGCGCTCGGCGATGATCTCCGCCAGCGCCTTACCGCCGGTTGGCGGCGGCTGGGTCACGCCACCTTGAGGATCTGGACCTGCCGGGCGCCCCCGGGCGTCTCCACGTTGATCTTTTCCCCGGACCGGCGCCCCAGCAGGGCCTTGCCAACCGGCGATTCCAAAGAGATGCGACCGGATCCAGCGTCCGCCTCGGCGGGACCGACGATGGTGTAGGTCATCTCGCCGAACTCGTCCTTGACCTTGACCGAGGAACCGAGCTGGACCGAACCATCCTTGTGGTCATCGGTCTCAATCAGGCTGGCGTTGCGGATCATCTGCTCCAGGGTCAGGATGCGTCCTTCCACGAATCCCTGCTCGTTCTTGGCGTCCTCGTACTCGGCGTTCTCACTGAGGTCGCCGAATTCCTTGGCGGTCTTGATCCGCTGAGCGATCTCGGGCCTCTTCTCGTTGACCAGGTGGTTGAGCTCCTCGCGAAGCTTCTCTAGTCCCTTTTGGGTAAGGAGTACCGGCTTCTCCTGCATTTCTTCTCACTTGCTCCTTGCCGGCCTGAGCCGACGCGACTTCCGAAGCCCACGCCGAAATCAAGAGGCGGCGGGCCGGGGATGCGAAGTCTACCGAACGCCTGCCCCCTGGGCAAGCCTGCAGAGAGAAATAGGGAGACAATTGCCAGCAGCCAACCGGTTACCGACCCTGGCCAGATGGGCGTCTCGGAGAGTCGGCCGACGCCCGGCTCCTCCACATTCCCGTATCGATTCCTTCACCACTTCGGAATTTGCCCGCCCGTACGTTCGGTGCTAGGCTAAGTGCAGCCCGATGAGATGCGATCTCAGGGCTACCAACATCGCCCCCCCCTCTCGGGGCGTCCCTTTCGGGGGGCGCCCTTTTTTGTTAAGCCCCGGTCAGTCGTGGTTGCGGTTGAGCAGCTCCAGGACCCGCAGTCCCTCCAGCAGAACCAGTGGGTCGATGACGTCCACCCCCCTAACCAAGGGGGCCACCAAGGGGGCCAGCCCACCGGTGGCCACCACCTTGGGCTCTCCGGGAACCTCCTGCCGAATCCGGGCGATCATGCCCTCGGCCTGGGCCGCCGCCCCGTACATGATCCCCGCCTGCATGGAGGTCACCGTGGTCCTGCCGAGGGTCTTGGTCGGGGCCACCAGATCCACCTTCGGCAGCCGCGCCGCCCTGGCGAAGAGCGCATCCACCGAGAGCTGCAGCCCGGGGGCGATGGCGCCCCCCAGGTAGCTGCCGTTCTCGTCGATGGCGTCAAACACGGTGGCCGTCCCGAAGCTGACCATGATCGCCGGGCCGCCGTAGCGATGGTGGACCCCGACCGCGGTGACAATCCGGTCCGCCCCCACGTCCCGGGCAGGGTCGTAGTGGATCTCCATCCCGGTCCGGGTGCCCGGTCCAACCACCAGCGCCTCCAGGCCGAAGTAGCTGCGGGCCATCTCCGCCAGGGGCTGGCTGAGACTGGGTACCACGCTGCTGACCGCGATCGCCTCGACCTTGTCCGAAACGCCCCGCTGGCTCAGGAAGGTCAGCAGCTGACCGCCCAGCTCGTCGGGAGTGGCGTCCCGGCGGGTGGTGAATCGACCGTGGGTCCGCAACTCCTCGCCGACGAAAAGCCCCAGCGTCAAGTTGGAGTTACCGACGTCGATGGCCAGCAGCAAGCGACTTCCTCCGCGCCTAGTTGGTCAGTTCCCGGGTGCTGCCGACTATATCGGTGCGGCCTGAGGCGGTCCGGCCCTGGCCGCCCCGGGATGAGATCATCTGCTGGTGCCACGCGTCTACCGTTACAACTACGACCGTCGGGGCAAGCCCTCCTTCCCCTGGATGCCCGGCATCTGCTGTGCTCTGCCGACCGGGTGCTGCCTGCTCTGGTCGGCGCTGCTGGCCCTGGCCCTGCTGGTGAGCATCCTGACTGTCCTGCGCCACCTTATTTAGGGGCGGTCGGAAGCAACCCCGGGCTACTTCCGCGATCATGGAAGCGCGGGTCCTCGGTGGGACCACTTCCCCTGACCAGCCCTGGAGGCAGAGCTCACCTTGACCGTGATCGCCCCGACCAGCGTTCTGAGCCCGAGCAAACGGACATCGACCCTCCGGATCGGCAGCCTGGAGCTCTCCACTCCGATCTTCATCGCACCGATGGTCGGGATCACCGATCGACCCTTCCGGGCCTTCGCCCGCGAGATGGGGGTCGGTCTCACCTGCACCGAGATGACTGCCGCGGCGGCTCTGGTTAGGGCACCGGAGGGGGTGGCGGCGCGGCTCCTGGACCTCGGCTCCGACGAGCAGCCGGTGGCCGCCCAGCTGGTTGGGAACGATCCTCAGATGATGGCCGACGCCGCCCAGATCTGCGTCGAGATGGGAGCGGACGCGGTCGACGTAAATCTGGGTTGCCCGGTGCCCAAGGTGGTCCGTCTCGGCTCGGGGGCGGCCCTGGCCCGGGAGATCTCCCGCACGGTGGCGGTGCTGGAGGCGATGGTTCAGGCGGTGCAGGTACCGGTCACCGCCAAGATGCGCCTCGGCTGGGACTACCAGACGATCAACGCCTCGGAGCTCTCCCGGGCCCTGGAGGATGTGGGGGTGGCGGCGGTCACCGTCCATGGGCGAACCCGCTGCCAGAAGTACACCGGCTCGGCGGACTGGGACCAGATCGCCAGAGTCAAGGACGCGGTGCGCCACATTCCCGTCCTGGGCTCGGGGGATGTCCGTGACCCGGCCGTGATCGAGGGCCGGATCCGGGCTGGGGCGGTGGACGGAGTGGTGGTGGCCCGGGGGATGCTCGGGGACTGGAACTTCCTGGAACAGACGGTGAGCCAGCTGCGCTGGGGCGAGCCTGGTCCCACCCCCGATTTCGAGGACCGCCTCCGGCTGGCCAAGCGCCACTGGGATGCCATGGTGGTCCACCACGGGGAGCAGCGGGGGGTCCGGCTCAGCCGCAAGTTCGTGGTCTGGGCGATCAAGGGATGTGACGGCGCCGCCAGGCTCCGGGCCAGGGTGGCCGACCTCTTCACCCAGGCCGATCTCGACCAGCTTTTCGAGGAGATCCTCAGGGCCGGTGAGGGCCCAACCGGCTGGCACCGGCCCATCTTCACCTCCGGGGAGGGCTGAGGTGTCCCCTAACACCCACCGCCACCTGATCTGCCCGTCGGGCTGCCGCGAGGGTCGGTTCGAGATCCTGGGGGGACCCGTCTTCGTGGACAGCAGCGGCCGCTACCTGAGTCACCAGGACCGGGTGGCCACCTTCCGTTGCGCCGAGTGCCAGGCGGTCGCTATCGACCTGGCCGCCGCCGCCAGCGCCGCGGCCCGCGACACCAGGTACGCACCGGCGCCGACCCTGCGCTGCCCCGCCTGTGGCTCCTCGCTGCTCACTCCAGAGGACCATGATCCGGGCGCTGATCTGGAGTGTCCAGACTGCGGTGCCATCTTCTCCTGGGAGGAGGGAAGTTCGTCGTTGCTGGGCAACTTCTCCGAACCCCAGCTGGATCCCGACGAGGAAGACTGATGCCGACCCGGCGGCAGGAAACAGCAGTGGCGACACCGTAGGGGTTGGCATACCGTTGATAGTCCCGTCGTGCGGATTCCCGAGACCTGGAAGACCCGGATCGCTCTCTCTGCTATCGCCGCGGTGCTGCTGGCCGCCGGATTGTTCCTCGGTCTGTCGCACATAAAGTCGGGGCAGGTGGTCGGTCCGAGTCAGGCTCCCAGCTCCTCCCCATCCACCAGCAGTGGTTCAGCCGCCCCCAAACCGGTGCGCTCGGAGCCCCATGTCCTGGTGATCATGGAGGAGAACCAGGGCTACAACGCCACCCAGACCGACTGTGGCACCGCCAACAGCTATTTCTGCCAACTTGCCGGTGAGTACGCCTCGGTCGTGCCTTGGTTCGGGGTCGCCCACCCCAGCCTGCCCAACTACCTGGCGGTGACCTCCGGCTCCACCCAAGGGTGCAGCTCGGATACCTGTTCAGGGCCGTACCCGGTCGACAACCTGGGTGATCAGCTCACTGTGGCGGGCATCCCCTGGACCGCCTACATGGAGTCAATGCCGGCGCCCTGCTACCAGGGAGTCAGCGACGGCGAATACGCCAAGAAACACGACCCCTTCGTCTTCTATGCGGACCTCCTGGACGGCCCAGTCTGTGCCGCTCATGTGCTGCCGTATCCGGGGCCGAGCGGGCTGCTGTCCACCCTCAACGGCACCAGCCCCCCGGACTTCGTGTGGATCACACCCAACCTCATCGACGACATGCACGACGGAACCGTCGCGGAGGGCAACGCCTGGCTGGAGACCAACCTGGAACCGATCCTCTCCTCAGCCTGGTTCACTAGCTACCGGAGCACGGTGATCGTCACCGAGGACGAGAACGATCACGAGCCAACCGGGAGCTGCTGCGGGGACGCCGCCGGCGGTCAGATACCGGAGCTGGTCATCTCACACCGCGCCCGGGGCCGGGGGATAGTCTCCCTGACCGGAGACCAGTACGGCACCCTGCGGACTATCGAAGAGGCGTTCGGCCTGCCTCTCCTGGGGGCTGCCGCCGACCCTGCCAATGGGGATCTGAACCAACTCTTCGGCTGACGCGCAGAGCCACCCATACCCGGGCCCCGGCCCGGCTGCGGGAAGCCGCTTCCCAAAACAGTTAGAACCCGGAGGCAGCCTAGTTGTCTGGGCTGTCAGCTCCCGCCGCATCCCGGAGAGCCGCGCCCGCCCCCGGATAGGGGCACTTGGCGGGCTCGCCGAGCTGGGTCTGCGGAGCGGACTGGTCCTGATCCAGGCCCGCACCGGAGGAATCACCGTTACCCTCCGACGAAAAGCCCGGGGTGGTGCCCTCCTCCCGGGGTCGCAGCCGGGCGATGGTGGGAGAGGCCTCTCGCGGGATGTACCGGCCCCCCTTGCCGCCCGCCGCGTAGGTGAGCAGGGCCCTGTCGACATCGTCGGATGCCGGAGTAGCGCCGTCAAACCCCGGACTCGCCTCGACCGACGCCGCCACCCCGGCCAGCTCACCCTCGAGCGGAGTGCGGTGGGGCTGGGCGTTGGCCGACCGGCCCAGCTCCGGCTCGATCAATGGCGCCGCCACCTGGAGGGTCACCACCGCGAGCCGGCGGGTTCTGGCGACCTTCTCCACCTTGGCCTTGATCCGTCGGCGGAGATAGCCGGCCGGCATCTCATGGAGCAGGGTGCGGGCGTCGTTGGACCAGCCGATCTTGCGGTTGTCGAAGGTCAACTCCTCGGTGACCTCGCCCTCCTCCGCCGCTGCCTCCATCAGGCTCTGGTGATCCACCTTGGAGAACTGATCCGGCTCGCCCCCGCAGACCGGGCAGAGCACCGGACGCACCCCTCGGGCGGTGTACCCGCACTCGCGGCAGATGTGGACCTCAAAGTCGATGTCGGTATTGGACTGCCGGGGAACCGGTACTCCGATCGCGGCCGATGCCTCGGGCGGGAGAATGTCGCCCAGGGCGGCCGTGACGATGTCCTGGGAGATGATTGAGTGACCGCGCTCCATGGCCCAGCGCAGGACCGCGGTGCGGGAGAGACCCTGGGCGGAGCAGGGAATGCGCTCGATCACCGAGTTCGCCTCTGGGGTCCAGACCACCGACGCCGCGCCTCTGACATCGATCGGCGGGACGTAGGTGCGGGACGAGAGCAGCACGCTGCAGGGGGCCAGCCGGAGCAGATTCTCAGTGTTGCCGCCAAGGTCCATGCCCTGGTCGGAGTGGACCCCGATCCGGCCGCAGACCAGCAGAGAGGCGTCCTTCTCCCTGACGTACCGGAGGACCTGCTCGAACGCCTTGCCGTCAAGCAGGGTGATCGGTAGGTCGACCCCCTCAGCCTTGGCGACGTCCCGGGCAACCTTCAGATGGGACGAGTAGATCATGGCCAGCCCGGTGTCGATGATCTCCTCGTGGAGAGCCTCCTGTTCCTTGAAGCGGAAGACCTTGCTGGCCTTCTCGGAGAGCACCGCCACGATGCCGTTGAAGAGCACGTAGTGGAGGTAGGGGTCGTAGACCGACACCGCCTCCACCGGAAGCTCCAGCATCCGGCCCAGCTCCAGCGCGGTGCGCAGCCCCGCGAACGACTGAGCCGAGCCGTCGATGGCGACCACGATCGGACCCTCGAGCGGCTCCCGGCCCTCGCGGTGACGGACCACCAGGGTGTCCCGATGGGCCCGCCGCACCACCCGGTCGACGCAGGTCCCGATCTGAGTCTCCTTGACCTGGCCGAGACCGCAGGCCCCCATCAAGACCAGGTCGTAGTCGGACTCGTTGATGTCCTTGACCAGCACCTCCCAGTTCTTGCCGTCGAAGGTCTTGGGGGTGAACTGGATCCCTTCCTCGAGGCAGCTCTTCTGGGTGGCATCCAAATAGGAGTCGGAGATCAGCTGGAGGCCGCTGGTGATCAGGCTGTCGTGGATCTTGCGCTGGCGCTCCAGCTCCGCCTCGTCCTGGTACTCCTCGGGGAGGGTGTACTCCATCTGCTTGAAGCGGTAGTCATGCATCCGGGCCGCATAGACATGGGAGCCGATGATCTCGGCTCCGCTGGACTTGGCCAGCCGGACCGCCACGGCCGACGCGGCGACCGAGTGGTCGGAGTTATCGAGCGGCAAATAGAGCTTTCGGTACATCTTCCTACCCGCTGATCTCCGGCGACCAAGGCTGACCCGATGCTAACAAGTAGGGGCGTTCTCAGGCGGGGAGTCGGCGGCGCAATGAGCGAGCCCAGCCCCGGTGCAGAACCAGCCTCGCCGCCGCGTCGGCGAGGGCGGCCCGGGTGGCCAGGGGACCGGGAGAGCCCGGCTGCTCGCGGAGGAGGATGGAGTGGTCGGGTTGGAAGAGCTGCTCCGCCTCCATCTCTGACGAGAATCCCAGTCGCTGCCAGGATTCCCGGACCACCTGGTCCAGCCCCAACTGGCGCGATTCGGCCTCCCGCACCAGCCGGGCGACCATCCCGTGGGCCAGGCGGAACGGGACGCCGCCACGGACCAGCCACTCGGCCAGGTCGGTAGCCAGCAGCTCCGGGTCGGCGACCGCCTCGGCGAGCGCCATCCGATTGAACTGGACGGCGGCGAGCAGCCCCGAGAGCACCTCCAGGCTCTCACTGACCGATCGGACCGCCGAGAAGAGGTGCGGGCGGTCCTCCTGGAGGTCCCGGTCGTAGCTGAGCGGCAAACCTTTGAGCAGGGTCAGGATCCCCATCAGAGCGGCGACCGGGCGGCCGGTGCGCCCCCGCACCAGCTCCAGTACGTCGGGGTTCTTCTTCTGGGGCATCAGGCTGGATCCGGTGGCCCAGCGGTCGGGAAGGGTGATGAAGGAGAACTCCCGGCTGTTCCAGATCACCAGGTCCTCGCAGAGACGCGACAGATGCACCGCCACCAGGGCGCAGGCGAAGGTGAGCTCGGCCACGAAGTCACGGTCCGAGACCGCGTCCAGGCTGTTGCCGCTGACCCGGCTGAACCCCAGCTCCCGAGCCGGCCGCCGGCGGTCTATCCCCAGGGTGTTTCCCGCCAGCGCGCCTGCTCCCAGGGGCGAGGAGTCAGTCCGGCGGTCCAGGTCCTGGAGCCGCTCCTGGTCCCGGTCAAGCATCTCGAAATAGGCCAGCAGGTAGTGCGCCAGATGGACCGGCTGTGCCCGCTGCAGATGGGTGTAACCGGGCAGCAGCATCTCCTGGTGCTGCCGGGCCCGACGGACCAGAACCCGCTGGACCGAGCCGATGCCCTCAACCAGCTCGCAGGTTGCGGCGCGGCACCAGAGCCGGAGGTCCAGGGCCACCTGGTCGTTGCGACTGCGGCCGGTGTGGAGTCGCTGGCCCGGCTCCCCAACCAGCTCGGTGAGCCGGCGTTCCACCGCCATGTGAATGTCCTCGTCAGAGGAATGAAAGGTGAACTCGCCTCGGGATAGCTCCCGTTTGACTTTGAGCAGCCCCCGTTCGATCGCCCGCAGCGCCTTGGGGTCCAGGATGCCCGCCCGGGCCAGGGCTCTGGCGTGGGCCAGCGACCCGGCGATGTCCATCTCCGCCATCGGCAGGTCTTGGGGCAGAGAGGTGGTGAACTCCTGCAACAGCGGCTCGCTCTTCCCCGGGAGCCGACCCTCCCATGCCCTCGGGGTCCCCGGGTGCGGTTGGCGACCCGGCGGCTCAGTCAGCTTGGGCACCGGCCTGGTCCTGGGGCTGCTCCTCCCCTCGGGCGATGCCCCGGGGCACCGACGGGAGCAACGGCCACGACTCCTCCAAGAGGTTGCCCTGAGCCGCCGCCTGGGTGCGCAGCGGCAGTCCGAAGATGGTCAGGAAGCCCTCGGCCGCCTGGTGACGGAAGTTGTCGCCAGCCAGCTCGTAGGTGGCCAGGTCACGGCGGTATAGGGTGCTGGGGCTGGTCCGCCCCAGCAGCGAGACCGCCCCCTGGCGAAGTCTCAGCCGGACATCTCCAGTGACGAACCCCTGGGTCGAGGTCACGAAGGCTGCCAAGCTCTGCCGGAGCGCCGAGAACCAGAGCCCGTCGTAGGTGAGCTGAGCCCATTCGTCGGCCACCAGCCGCTTGAATCGGAGCACGTCCCGGGAGAGGGTGAGGGACTCAAGGGCCCGGTGGGCGGTGTCGAGCACCACCGCCGCCGGGGCCTCGTAAACCTCGCGAGACTTGATCCCCACCAGGCGGTCCTCCACGTGGTCGATCCGGCCAACCCCCTGGGCGCCGGCCAGCTGATTGAGCTGGGCCACCAGCTGGGCCGGGGAGAGGACCTGGCCGTCCAGGCTGCGAGGAACCCCTCTCTCGAAGCCGATCGCCAGTTCCAACCCCTGGTCGGGCGCCAACCTTGGATCCTGGGTCCAGGCGAAGGCGTCGGCAGGCGGCTCCACCCAGGGGTCCTCCAGGACTCCGGTCTCGACGCTGCGGCCCCAGAGGTTGGCGTCGACACTGTAGGGGCTCTCCTTGGTGGCGGTGATCTCCAAGCCATGCTCGGCGGCGTAGGCGATCTCGTCGCTCCGGCCCATCCGCCACTCGCGCAACGGCGCCACCACCTCCAGTCCGGGGGCGAGGGCGCCGACCGCCACATCGAAGCGAACCTGGTCGTTGCCCTTGGCGGTGCAGCCGTGAGCGACCGTCGACGCGCCCACCTCCTGGGCCACCTCGACCAAGAGCCTGGCGATCAGCGGCCGCCCCAGGGCGGTTGCCAGAGGATAGACGCCCTGGTACAAGGCGCCCGCCTGCAGGGTGGGCCAGACAAAATTGGCGAGGAATAGCTCCTTGGCGTCGACCACGTGGGCGGCGCTGGCGCCGGCACTCAGCGCCCTCCGCTGGATCACCTCGGCGTCCACCGTCTCGCCTAGGTCGGCGGAGAGGGTGATCACCTCGAACCCCCGGGTGTGGGTCAACCAGTGGACGGCAACCGTGGTATCCAGCCCCCCTGAGAAGGCCAGCACGCAGCGCGGCCGCTGAGACTCGGTCACCAGACTGCCCCGGGCAGGAGGATGCTCCGAGTCCCACTACGTGGGCTGGTGCTCAGCCCCATCGGACTCCCCGGGCCTGGGCCTCCCGCAGCCGGCGGCCCACCTCCTTGGCCCCGCCGTCGGAGCGGGCCAGCACAAAAACTGTGTCATCGCCGGCGACGCTGCCCGCTACCTGGCTGAATGCCAGACCGTCCACCGCCGCCGCGACCACCTGGGCGCCCCCGGCCAGGGTTCGCAGGACGACCATCGAGCCCACCACCTCCAGCTGCTGCAGCTGGGAGGTGAGTGCCGCCACCAGCCGCGCCTCCAGGTCCGGTCCGTCGGCAGGGGGCAGGTAGCGAAGACCGTCCGCGGCCGGGACCCTGGCCACCCGGAGCTGGCGCAGGTCCCGGCTGATGGTGGCCTGGGTCGCGTTGATGCGCCGTCGCCGCAGCTCCCGGGCCAGCTGGGCCTGGGTCTGGACCGAACTGCTGCGGAGCACCTCCAGGATCATCGACTGGCGCGAGGCTCGCGCCAGTGAGGCGCTCACCCCTTGGCTCCGACCGTCTGGGCCGCGGTCAAGGCGCGCTCGATCCCCGAGAGGGCCAGCTCCACCTCCTCATCGCTCACGATCAGCGGGGGAGCGAGCCGGATTGTCGAGCTACCGATGGGGTTGATCAGAATCCCCTCCGCCAGGGCGGCCCGAGCCGTCTCCTGAGCCACTGGCTGGCTAAGCCCTATCCCCAGCAGCAGACCGCGTCCGCGGACCTCGGCGATCGGCAGGCCCCTCTCTCCGAGGGCCAGCAACCGCGATCGCAACAGTGCCCCGGTGGTGCCCGCCCGGGCGGGCAGTTGGTCGCGCTCCAGCACCCGGAGGACCGCCAGGGCGGCCGCGCAGG
Organism: Candidatus Dormiibacterota bacterium; assembly: GCA_049799515.1. Lineage (GTDB taxonomy): Bacteria > Chloroflexota > Dormibacteria > Aeolococcales > Bog-877 > Bog-877. The sequence goes on from JBARIA010000088.1 coordinate 14,656, forward strand.
CGACCGGATTACCTCCGAAGGTGCTGCCATGGTCCCCAGGGGCCAGCACGTCGGCTCGCTGTCCCACCAGAACGGCGCCCAGCGGAAGTCCACCGGCGATGCCCTTGGCCACCGTCATGATGTCAGGCACCACTCCCGCCTGCTGGTGGGCCCACATGGTGCCACTGCGGCCCATCCCACTCTGGATCTCATCGAAGATCAGGAGTGCCTGGTACTGGTCGCAGAGCGCTCTCAGGTGTTTGAGGTAATCGTCCTCCAGGACGAAGACCCCGCTCTCCCCCTGAATCGGTTCAACCAAAACTGCGACCGCTGGCCGCTCCTGGTCCGCCAGCGCCGCCTCCATAGCCCCGAGATCTCCCTTGCGCAGCTGCCGGAACCCGTCCGGAAGCGGGCGGAAGGGGTCGCTGTAGTGGGCGTTGCCGGTGGCTGCCAAGGTCGCCAGGGTGCGACCGTGGAAGGCTCCCTGCAGGGTCAGGATGTGGAACGCGCCGTCGCGGTGGAGCTGGCCCCATTTGCGGGCCACCTTGATCGCTGCCTCGTTGGCCTCGGCGCCGCTGTTGCCAAAGAACACCCGCCCTGGAAACGCCGTCCCGACCAGCCGGGAGGCCAGCTGGACCTGAGGCTCGGTGAAGTAGAGGTTGCTGGTGTGGATCAGCTTCTGCAGCTGCTCAGTGGCCGCCGCCACCACCTCCGGGTGGCAGTGACCCAGCACGTTGACTGCGATCCCGCCCAGGAGGTCCAGGAGGCGACGGCCGTCGTCGGTCTCGACGTAGCAGCCCTGTCCGCGCACCAGGGTCACTGGCACCCGGTTGTAGTTGCCCAGCAGCACCTGTTCAGCCAACACCTCGGTGGAGAGGGTGCCCAGTTCAGCCATCGGCGGCCACCGGATCGATCATGGTGCCCACCCCGGCCTCGGTCAGCAGCTCGAGTAGGATCGAGTGGGGCTGGCGTCCGTCGACGATGTGCACGGTCACCCCCGCCCTGGCGGCGGCGCAGGCCGCCTGCAACTTGGGGATCATCCCATCCGAGGCGGAGCCGTCCCGCCAGAGCGCCTCGGCTTGGTCCACGGTTAGCCGGCTCTGAAATTGCCCCTGGCCGTCCCTCACCCCGGGTACATCGGTCAGGAGCAGCAGTTTGCTCGCGTGGAGCTCCTCGGCTAGCGACGCCGCCACGGCGTCGGCGTTGATGTTGTAGGAGAGACCGTCGTAGCCGAGCCCCACCGACGCCACCACCGGGATCATGCCCCGCTCGGTCAGGGTAAGCACCGGTTCGGCGTTGACCTCCTGGATCTCGCCCACCCGCCCGAGGTCTTCACCGTTGCGACCGAGCTGACGCCGCACCAAGATGCTCGGGCCGTCCTCACCGGAGAGCCCCATCGCCCGGCCGCCCAGCCGGTGGATGGCGCCCACCAGGTCGGGGTTGATCTTTCCAGTCAAGACCATCTTGGCCACCTCCATGGTCTTGTCGTCGGTGACCCGCAGCCCGTCGACGAACTGGGTGGTCAGCCCCAGTGCCCCGGCCAGGGCGGTGATCTCCTTGCCACCTCCGTGGACCAGAACCGGACGCAGTCCGACGAAGCGGAGCAGGACCAGGTCCTGGAGGACGGTGTCCCGGGCCGCCCCCTCATCCATGGCGGCTCCGCCCAGCTTGATCACCAGCAGTTGGTCCTGGAAGCGGCGGATGTAAGGCAGCGCCTCGACCAGGATCTCGGCGCGCTTGAGCGCGCTCGCCTGGTCGCGCTCGGTCCCGGCCTCAGGTTGAGTATTCGCCATTGATCCTCACGTAATCCGAGGTCAGGTCACAGCCCAGGGCGGTGGCCTCGGCATCCCCCACCCCCAGGTCAATCTCGATGGTGATGCTGGACTGGCCCAGCGCCTCAGCCACCTGGTCCAGGGCCACCTCGGTCGGACGGCCCATGGCGAAGAGCTCGTGGCCCGCCAGCCGCAGGCGGCAGCGATCGAGGGCCAGCTCAGCACCGCTCCGGCCGACCGCCATCATGATCCGGCCCCAGTTTGGGTCTCCACCATGGATAGCGGTCTTGACCAGCGGCGAGATAGTGACCGTCCGGGCGGCCAGCGAAGCCTGCTGCTGATCGACGGCTCCCAGAATCCTCACCGAGAAGGTCTTGGTGACCCCCTCCCCATCGGCGACGATTTGTCCCGCCAGGTCCAGCAGCACCGAGTCCAGAGCCGCGGCGAAAAGCTGAGCTTCGGGGGTTCCCCGAACCAACTCCGAAGCGCCGGCGGCTCCGTTGGCCAGCACCAGGCAACAGTCGTTGGTGCTGGTATCACCGTCGACGCTGATCGTGTTGAAGCTCGAGCGAACCGCGCTCCGGAGCAGCTCGGAGAGGAGGTCCGGGGTGACCCGGGCATCGGTGGTGACGAAGGCCAGCAAGGTCGCCATGTCAGGGTGGATCATGCCCGCCCCTTTGGCCATCCCCCCCACCGTCTGGGTGACACCGCCGGCGACGAATTGGGCCACGGCCTCCTTGCAGCGGGTGTCAGTGGTCATGATCGCCTCCGCTGCCAGGCGACCGTGGCCAGCGTCCAGCCGCTCACCGGCCACCTTGATCGCGTCTCGGATCCGCTCGATCGGCATGCTCCGTCCGATCACCCCGGTCGAGGCCACCAGGACCTCCCCGGGGTCGCAGTCAGCCACGTCCGCCGTCGCCTGGACCATCCGCAGGGCATCGGCCAGCCCCTGTGAGCCGGTGCAGGCATTGGCGTTGCCGCTGTTGACCACCACAGCTTTGGCCGCACCCCGCTTCAGATGTAGCTGGCTCACCACCACCGGCGCCGCCTTGACCCGGTTCTGGGTGAAGACCCCAGCCGCCGCGGCAAGGGATTGGCTGGTAAGGATCGCCACGTCCGGGCGAACGCCACCCTCGCCGCGGACATCGGCACAGGCAGCTGCCGCCCGGAATCCCTGGGCGGCGGTCACCCCGCTGGGCTCCAACCCGACCTCTGGCACGGCCCTCATGGCCACTGGGTAGCTCCGGCCAGCCCGGCCCCCGCTCCCAGACCGAAGCGCAGGTTCATCACCTGAATCGCCTGGGAGGAGGCTCCTCGCCCCAAGTTGTCCAGCACCGCCGAAACCACCAGGTGAGGACCCTGCTGCTCGAGGTGGAGCCAGCACAGATTGGTGTGCGAGGTCTGCTTGGTGGGCACGGGGTTGTCCGAGAGTCGGATGAAGGGCGCGTCCCGGTACTGCTGCTGGTAGACCGAGCGGAGCTGCTCCAGGGTCACCCCCTCGCGCGGCCGGAGATAGCAGCTGACCTGGATGCCCCGGGTCATCGGCACCAGATGGGGCACGAAGGTCACCGAGAAGGGGCCCCCACTCAGCTCTCCCAGCACCTGCTCCATCTCCGGCCGATGCCGGTGCCCGGAGACCGCATACGGCGTGACCGACTCGTTGAGTTCGGTGAACAGGTACGCGGCCGAGGCGCTGCGGCCGGCCCCGCTAACCCCGGTCTTGCCGTCGACCACCACCTCCGGCTCGATGAGCTGGTGCGTCGCCGCGGGACCGCAGGCCAGGATGACAGCAGTGGAAAAACAACCGGGCAGAGCGATGAGTCCAGCCCCGGGTATCTCGCCTGGCCGCAGCTCCGGCAGGGCCAGGATAGCCTGCGCCAACAGCTCCGGTGAGGGGTGGGGGACGCCGTACCAGGTGGCGAAGGCGCTCGCCGATTTGAGCCGGAAATCGGCGGAAATGTCGACCACCACCGCGCCCTGCGCTAGCCACCCCGGAGCCTGGCGGGCGGCGTCCCCGACAGCCGATGCGCTAATCACCAGGTTGCACTCGCTGGCGTTTATGGAGTCCACCAGCACCTGGTCACAGGTCGACCCCGGGTAGACCGCCGAGTGCTCTCTACCGGCCTGGCTGCGCGAAGAGACCGCCACCAACTGGACGTTGGGGTGCTCCTGGAGCAGGCTGACGCAGCCCGCCCCGGCATACCCAGTGGCCCCAGCCACCGCGACCCGCACCTTGCCCCCGGTTCCAGCCATCCGGAGATGATTGCATATTTATGGCGTTGATATACTTGACAAACCCAACCTGACGTAGTAGAGTCAACAGCATGAGAGAGAACAAACTTCCAGGAACCCTCATCCAAGCCATTCGCTACTTCTCAGACCTGGACGTGGCAACTGAGTTCTTCGCCGGTCTCCGGTGGCCGGATGGCCCGATCTGCCCTCGTTGCAGTGGCCGGTCCCATTCCTACCTGGCCGCTCGTCGGCTGTGGAAGTGCAAGACCTGCAAGAGACAGTTCTCGGTCAAGGTCGGGTCGATCTTCGAAGACTCGCCTCTGGGCCTCGACAAGTGGCTGCCCTCGGTTTGGCTGATCGCCAACTCTAAGAACGGGATCTCGTCTCACGAATTGGCTAGGGCGCTGGGAGTGACCCAGAAGTCGGCTTGGTTCATGCTCCACCGAATCCGCTTGGCGATGCAGACCGGCAGCTTCAACAAGATCTCCGGGACGGTTGAAGTGGACGAGACCTACATCGGCGGGAAGGCGGCGAATATGCATAAGGCAGCCCGCGAGGTCCGGATCGCGGGGCGTGGGAACGTCGGCAAGACCGGCGTTCAGGGTGCCCGCAAGCGTGAGACCGGGACGGTCCATGCCGAGGTCATCGGGGACGACAGCCTAGCCGCAAACGTTGCCAAGTGGGTTGAGCCGGGTTCGGTGGTCTACACCGACGATGCCAGGGCGTACCACGGCCTCGGCAAGACCTTCGCTCACTCGTCCGTGGTCCACGACAGCGAGTACGTTCGGGGGGCCGTCCACACGAACGGGATCGAGAACTTCTGGAGCCTGCTCAAGAGGGGACTCCACGGCACCTATGTCAGCGTCGATCCCGCCCACCTGTCCCGATACGTGGATGAGAGAGCCTTCACCTACAACCTGAGGGATCTGACCGATCTGGACCGCTTCGTCGCCCTTCTCGGCAACGTCGCGGGCCGGCGGCTGACCTACTCCGAACTCACCGCGCGGTAGGGTGTGCCCTAATTCGGCCCCACTGCGGGAGACCGGGCGTTGCATACTCCGGTGATGAGCCCCGCGCCCAAGTCCCCGAATCTGATTTTCGCCGTCATCTGCGAGAGGGTTATGCAGGAGAAGGACGACGTGATGTCGATCATCCGCGTCGTAGACACCATCCGGGTACTGGCGACCTCCCCACGGGCCACAGGAGTCCAGCCGCCCCTGATCCCCCTGAACATGGCGCTTGGCTTCAGGCCCGAGACTCCGCTCGACGGAGAGCTTCGGCTAGAGATTCAATCCCCCGGCGGTGAGGAGTTCCCCCCGATGACGATTCCTCTAGCGATGAGAGGGGGAGGCGACGGGGCGAACGTCGTTGTCCCTCTGCTGTTCAACGCGAAGGAGCCCGGCCTCTACTGGGTTGACGTGACCTTCGCTAACCGAAGGCTGGCACGAGTTCCGCTCCGGGTAGCGTTTGGAGCACCTTAGCGGCTGTTCCCAGCCTGAACTCGGTCCGGGCACGCCGCTTCGGCCCTTGAGGCTGCCACGGGTCGCGGACCTCGAGAGAGGACCGCGACCTAGCCACGAACTGAGCGAACTCGAGCGCCAGCTCGGCCAGGCACCAGGCCATAGCGTCAACCGAGTGATCCATATCCGGTTCGCCGACCATCAGGTCCCGCAGAGCGCCGGGAGCTTGGTCTTTGCCCAGATCTATAAGCCACTTGAGAAGCTCGGCCCGCGTTTCGAAACGGGCGACCCGATTCCCCGATTCCGTATCCCACGCCTCAAACTTCATTCTGAACGCCTCCCTATGGCCACCGTTGAGGATACCCACCCGAGGGCGGTTTCAGGCGCGATCCCGCGAAGGTCGGCGTGATTCTCGTCATCTTCGTCCCACTCTAAGGCGGCCGACTCCGGAACATCGACCTCGGAGATATAGGTCCCTAGCTTCGGGAACATCTCAGATAACGTCATCGCCGCCTCCCGGGTCCGGCTCATTGACACCGCCTTGAGGGCTTGCTCATCTCGCCGATGCTCCGCCGCGGATAGGGTCCTGCTTGGGCGTCTGCCGAGATCCCAAGACGTAGTGAAGTCTCGCTCGGTCGGGGGATTGGTCTTTGTGATTCGATAAAGGATCACCGCCAGGGCAGCATATGCCGCGAGCCAACCCCTCCCTGGCGGACTGATCGAGGCGTGACCCAATAGGTCTGCCCATCGAGCGGATCATGGCAGCTCTCGCCTACCAGTTCTCCGGGTTCTCCTTCTCGGCCTTCCGTTCGGCGTCCAGATCCTCCTTGGAGACCCGCATTAGACCCTTGGTCAGCTTCTCGAAGCGCCGAAACTCGGACGGCTTGGCATCGGCCATATCCGCCGTGGGGAGGTGCGCTTGCCGCTTCGCCGCCTCACCCTCCCGGCGCTCTGCGACCAGCTTGGGCATATTCATCACCTCTAGGATCTTCTGGCTGGGGACCACGATGGCGATCCCCATATTCACCAACTGGTCTTCCGGGTAGGCGGGGTCGGAAACCACAAACTCGGTGTCCCAATGCCCATGCACCATCCCTAGCAGGTAGAACTGCCGAGACGACTGGTGAGTACCAGTTCTGACGATCCCTCCGATCGGATCAACCGAGATCGACCGCAGGGGGTCGATCTCGACGAATACAGGAGAGCCGCTAAGACCTCCAACCGAACGGGACTCGATCAGGTAGGCGACCATCGAACCGAGCTTGGTCTCGACCGGCTCTCCGGACATGGCGGCGATCGTTCCGATCCGAACGATCGGGACGTTGCGCTGCTTGCCCGAGTGGAATACAAACAGTCCGGTCATGAAGACGTTGTCGCCTAGCCCGATCTGCTTCATGGCCACCGTCTCGTCGGTGACGAACATCGGAACGGTCGGAACTGGCCGGTAGGCGATCGACTCTTGAGTCTGGCCCCAAGCTAGCACCGACACATCGATCAGCTCCGACGGTTCTCCCGACTCGGCTTGCCGATCCGTTACTTCGTTGGGCGTCGGCCTCCACTCACTTACGTCCGAGATGACCATGGCGACATCGCCGTCTCTCATGTTGACCCGCGCATAGACCTTGCCGTCGATGCCCTTAGTGCGAATCCCATCGATCAGGTGCCGGGCCGTGACCAGGTAGGCGTGGCCATCCCAGCCCCGCATCAATGGCTGCGACTCATCCCCCGCCGCCACCGCGACGAAGAAGGCGGTCCCTCTCGGCACCATCCCAAAGTCTTGGCGTGAGTAGAGGAAGACCACCGACTCCCTCACCTCATCCGGCACCTGCATTACAGTCGCCGGATCACCCAGCACCAGTTGCCGGAATCCGCCGAGCCTCTCGTCCGCAAATATGCACCTCGCAGCCAACTATATCCGCCTTAGGGGTGAGTCAACGATATCAATCCCATATTTATGCGAGATAGCTGCTGGGACGCCCGACGGTGGGGCCCCTTCCAGCTGCTGACGGTTGGGCGCCGGACTCGGCCCCGGCGAGCGGAGATCCCAAGATCGCCAGGGGCGAATCAAGCCGCGGAGGCCTGCCAGCCGGTAGATTGCGGGATCAGAGACACCCATGACCAGCCAACCAATGCGGCGATCCGCTCCCCTCCCACCGTCGTCACCGGCGATCGCCCCTATTAGCCGGGGCAGCGCGCCCGCCGCCGCCGCTGCCGGGGGGCCCGACTTCAGTCCGCGGCCGCCATCGTCACTCAGCGATCTTGGCCTGCCGTTCTCTTTCATCTGCGACCTGGTCCTGAAGATCCTCTACTTCAACGGCAACATGCTGGGCCGGGACCTGGGCACCCTCGTCTGCCTGCCCTGGACGGTCACCAGCGAGGCGGTCGCCTTCCTCAGCAAGGAGGGCTTCTGCGGCACCACCGGGGCCCGCACCGCCACCAATGCCCACGAGGACTTCGCAGAGGGCCTGGAGTACGTGCTCAGTGGCGCCGGTCGGGAGCGAGCCCGCGAGACACTGCAGCTGAGTCAGTACGCGGGTCCGGCTCCGGTTCCCATCGACGACTACCTGGCCAGCGCCAGGAGTCTGGCCTCCGACACCGGAGAGGTGAGCGCCCGGTCGATGCGCCAGGCGCTGGGCGACCTGGTGCTACCTAACTCCGTGGTGGATGTCGTGGGCTCGGCCCTAACCGCCCGCCAGGCGCTTTTTCTGTACGGACCTCCAGGCAACGGAAAGAGTTCGATCGCGGACGCCTGTGCCGCGGTGCTGGGCAATCCAATCTTCATTCCCTACGCCCTCTACGTTCACGGTGAGGTAGTCCGGGTGTTCGATCCCGTCCATCACCGTCCGGTGGAGGGTCCGCCTACCCCCCACGACCGGCGCTGGACCCTGGTCTACCGGCCAGTGGTCCGCACTGGCGGTGAGCTCCGGGCCCAGCAGCTGGAGCCGGCCTTCGATCGGGTGCTCGGCTACTACGAGGCCCCGCTGCAGGTCAAGGCCAACGGCGGGATATTCCACGTCGACGACTTCGGTCGTCAGGTGATCTCACCCCGCGAGATTCTCAACCGTCTGATCGTGCCCCTGGAGACCGGCGTCGACCACCTCAACATCGCCCGGGCTGGGACCACGGTCAGCGTCCCCTACGCCACCATCTTGCTGCTCTCCACCAACCTCGACCCATCCGAGCTGGTTGACGAGGCATTCCTGCGACGGGTGCGCTACAAGGCGCTGGTAGGTGACCCCGGTCCCGAGGAGTTCCGGACGATCTTCCGCCAGGTTTGCCAGGCCAGCGGGGTCGCCTACGACGAGGAGGCCGTGGCCTACCTCTTGGCGACCCACTTTGAGCCGAAGAACCGCTCGCTCCGGGGTTGCCAGCCCCGAGATCTGGTCGGCCAGATCGTCAGCACCGCCCGCTACCTGGGCCAGCCGCCGGAGCTGAGCCATGACCTGATCGATCGGGTGGCCCACGCCTACTTCGCCGAGTTCCGTTACGCGGCGGGCTTGATGCCGGAGGCCCCAGCGCCCTCTCCGTAGCCCGGCCGGAGACCCTTCCCCCAGAGTCGGTCGCCTTAGGCCGGATCCTCTTTGCCGAACAGGGCGCGCAGCGCCCGCTCGGCCCGGGCCACCCCAGCTCCGTCGGCGCGCCGCTCTATCGATCGATCCACCTCCTTCACCGCGGCCAAGACGCAGGCTGCCGCGGCCCGTCCTCTCGCCGTCAGCGAGAGCCGCACCAGTCGGTGATCCGAGCGGTCGGAGGTGCGTCGTAGGTAACCCCTCTCGACCATCGCATCGCTCATCCGGCTTAGCGACTGCTTGGTGGTGCCGAGCTGGATGGCCAGCTCCCCGATCGTTCCGCTGGTCCGGCTCAAGACCGCTAGCAGCCAGCTCCCGGAGCGGGGCAGGTCTTCGAATCCTGATCGATGCAGCCGATCCCGGATCGCCGTCCGGTACTGACGAGCTCCCCGCGAGAGCAGCACCACCAGGTGGGGCGGTGCAGCGGCCATGCCTGGAGAGTGCGACTTACTCACCTCCCGAGCATATCCCGGCAGCAGTGGTCGTAATCACTGTTGACGGTCCTCATTGTTGACTGTTAGTCTAACTCCTGGCGGACGCGTCCGGTCCGGCCGGGAGTCGGCCGGACGGCCAGCAGACTGGATGGGGAGTGAGAATGAGCACGGCAGCAGCGAGCACCAGATCAAGGATGACCGCCACTCGACTCGCCCGGCTGGCCAGCGGCGGAGTTGTGCTCTACCTGTTGATCGACGTGGTGCTGGCCATCCTGCGTCCCGGCGTCAGCCTGCTCCACCAGGCTGAGAGCGACTACGGAGTTGGTCCCTACTCCTGGCTGATGGACCTCAACTTCCTGCTTCGATGTGCCCTCTCTCTGGCCTTGGTCGGGGCGCTCCTGAGGCTGGCCACTGGGAGCGGCCGGCTGCGGGCCGGAGTGGCGTTCCTGGCCGCCTGGGGAGTCGGATCGGGGATCCTCGCCTTCTTTCCCGATGACCCGCCCGGAACGCCAGTCACCACCTCCGGGACAATCCACCTCACCGTCGCCCTGCTCGCATTTCTCTGTGCGGCGGTGGGCACCATCGTGCTCTCGACTGACTGCCGCAGCTTCCCTGGGCTGGGCAACCTCCATCCCTGGCTGCTGGGGATCTCAGTGGCCGCGCTGGTGCCGCTGCTGTTGCTCGGTCATAGCGGCTTCAAACCGCACACTCTGGCCGGGCTCTACGAGCGGGCCTTCCTGGCACTCGAGCTGCTCTGGATCCTGATCGTCGGGCTGCGCCTGCAGCAGACCTCCTCGATCATCCCGGGAACGACCGCCGACCGTCCATAATTTCGCCATGCTTGGGCGGGCCCTGAACCGCCAGCCCCGGACGCGTCAGCTGTGGGCGTCCGACTCCTCCCTGGTCGAAGCCTGCCTGGAGGAGCACCCGCTGGACACGGTATTTCTGCGCAGCGAGATACGCCAGGGCGCCCTGCGCCAGGGTTCCCTCCTGGGGGTCGAGCACCCCATGAGCCGCCGCCTCCGGGGGGTGGTGATGCACGGTCCGCTAGTGGTGCCCTGGGCCCCTGACCCTCGCGATCTGGATGCCCTGGCCAGGGCGCTCCGGCCTCATCTGCACTGGATCCAGCTGATGGTCGGCCCGCAGGACCAGGTGGCCCGACTCCAGGAGCAGCTGGGATCCCGACTGCCGCCGGTGAGAACCCTCCGGGCCGAGCAACCCCACTACGCCCTGGACCGGGGGTCCCTGGTGCCCGAGTCCAGCGACCCGCCTCCCCTGCGGCGCGCCCGCACCGAAGAGCTGGAGCAGCTGGTCCGGGCCGGCGCCGCCATGCACCTGGAGGAGGTCGGCTTCGACCCCATGTCGGTAGACCCCTCCGGATACCGAGAGCGGGTGCTGGCGCTAATCCGGCGGGGGAGGCTCTACGTCTGGATGGAGGGGGACCAGGTGGCTTTCAAGGCAGAGTGCTCATCGGTAACCGCGGAAGCCGTCCAACTGCAGGGAGTCTGGACCGACCCTTTGTTGCGCCGGCAGGGTCGCGCCAGCAAGGCGATGGCCACCCTCTGCCACCGGCTTTTGGCGGACACCGAGTGGGTGACACTTTTCGTCAATGATTTCAACGACACCGCGATCCGGGTGTACGAGCGCACCGGATTCAAACGCATCGGCAGCATGCGCACAGTGCTGTTTTGAGCGCCAATCAGTAGAGGCCCGGCCAGCTTGCCGCCGACGTTCTCCGCACGATTCGTCTGCTGACCGCGCTGCAGATTGAGATGTTCCTGAAGGTCGTCGCAGGACGCGCACTGCTGATCTTCGACATTGGGCGGAACTCCCAGGTTTCGCTGGGTTATGGGAGAAGTGTGATCACCATCCCCTGCTCCACCGCACGCCAGAATTAGCGGCGCTGCGGAAATGAACGGGGCGCAGACGCGGTGGCAGAGGCAGTCGGGGGATCCGCGATCGTGTAGAAGGTGCCTACAACTCTGTGGAGTTGTCCGACGACTCTGGAGGAGGGGCCCCGTGGAGACCGACCCTACGCGCGCTGGCGGAGATGATCGGTCTTCCGGCCGCGAGGTTCCTCGGAGTCGAAGACGGCGACGAGGCCCTCTTGGACGCCGACGCCGACCGGATCGGCGAGGTGACGGCCCTAGGGCTCGACGAGTGCGGGCGGCGAGTCCAGAACGACACCCACGGCCACCGAGGCCGCAAGTCCGGCCCCTTCTATCGGTGTCGGCGGCTGCTCACGAAAGCCAAGGAGCGCCTCGATCAGAAGCGTCACGAGAAGCTCACCAGACTGCTGCGGGCCGGCGACCCACACTGGGGCGTGGACACGTGCTGGGAGGCAAAGGAAGGGGTGCGTGAGCTCTATACCCACGCCGATCCGCACCTTGCCATCGAGTGGCTGACCCAGCTCGGACACGATCTCCAAGACACCGCCTACCCACCCGAGGCTCGTTCGCTCGGCCTCACGTTGTTTCGCGACTACCGGATCCGCTCACTGCTCTACGCCGGCAAGCCCAACTGGGACCTGCTCGCCAAGGTCACTCCCCGCTGAGATCCGAAGCGCCGGTTTCGGTCGGCGATGTTCTGCGATGCGGGAGCGGATTCTCGCCCACCTCCTGCGCCAGACGAACAGGGGCGTTGGCGAATGGAGCGCGGCCATCGGCGCAGCTGGGACCGCGGATGAGGCGGATTGCGTAGTTGGCTCGCTGCCCTGGCGCCGGTTGGCTAAGCTGGGTGCATGGACCTCGACGAAGGCGGCGACGGCGCGGCGCTCGAGCTGGACGAACACGGCCGACCAGAGCCTCCGGCGGCGGGCGACGAGACGACGATGCTCCTCGCCTTCCTCGACTATCACCGCGCGACGTTCTCCTGGAAGTGCCGTGGCCTTGGTTCGGAAGGCCTCAACACCAGGACTGCCGCTTCCACGATGACGCTCGGCGGGATGATGAAGCACCTGGCCCTGGTCGAGGACGGGTGGTTCTCCCGCTCGCTGTCCGGCCATGACTACTCGCCGCCGTGGGACGCCGTCGACTGGAAGTCCGACCCTGACTGGGAGTGGCGCACCGCCGCCGACGACAGCGCCGAAGAGCTGCGAGCCCTGTGGGAGCACGCCGTCGCACGCTCGCGCCAACAGGTCGCCGAAGCCCTCGCCGACGGCGGTCTCGACCGCCTCGCCGTCCGTATCTGGCCAGACGGACGGGCGCCCAGCCTGCGCTGGATCATGCTCCACATGATCGAGGAGTACGCACGGCATAACGGCCACGCCGACCTCCTCCGCGAAGCCGTCGACGGCGAGACCGGCGAGTAGTCCACCGGCGTCCACTCAGGACGCAGTGGCGATGGTGATTACAAGCTCCACACGTCTCAGGCGTCCCATAACACGTGGCTCAACCGCGCTGCAAGGGCGCGTAGAAGTGCCGTTCCGGGCGAAGCAACGATCGCGACCACAGGGCGGCTCGGGCCACGTGACCCGCTGATTTCTGAAGAGCCGAATTAGCGGCTTCCGAATTGTGCTTTTGGTGGTGGGACTCCTGGGCCCGAGGGCCTTCACCACAGTGGTAGGAGTGACCACCGTCAAGAGCGGGAGCGCCCGGCTCATCTACTAAATGCGCTGCAACCAGCTGGGCGCAAACTTGACGCCCATGGGTCCGGGTACCGGCGTTCCCCGGCTGTGCGCCTCGGGACCGTGTCCGGTCCGACCCCAGGAATCCCGGGGTCGCCTGGTGGTCCGCCCCTGATCGGGCAGTCCAGCTGGTCGAGAGCTAGCCCGGCCGGGCTCGGGCCCGCCGCCTGACCACTGCCGGTCCGCTGACCATCAGAACCACCCCTAGGGTGATCAGCACCGCCGCCAGTCCGACCGCCAGGATCAGCCCTTGACCCAGGATCAGCCACCCCAGCACCAGAGCCACGATCGGGTTGACGTAGGCGTAGGTGGCGACCGTGGTCGAGGGCAGCACCTTGAGGGCGTAGGTGTAGCAGGTGAAGCCAGCGATCGACCCTCCAGTCAGCAGCCAGGCAAAGGCGATCAGGGCCGGGATGCCGATGTGGGCCCAATGAACACTCGAGCCCTCCCCGGTGACCAGCCCCACCAGGATCAGGGCCAGACCACCGACCACCATCTCCACCGCCGACACCAGCAGCACGTTGCGGGCCAGCGGCGCCCGCTGGGCGTAGAGCGAGCCGATGCTCCAGAGGACGGCGGCTCCCAGCAGCCCAACCGCGGAGAGAACACTGAGGTGACCCCCGGAAGTGGGGTCGACCAGCACGACGACACCTCCCAGACCGAGCAGTACCCCAAGCCAACCCAGGGTTCCGAGGCGCCGGGAACCCTTCAGGGTGAGCCCGATCAAAGCCATCCACAAGGGGACGGTGGCGATCATCAAGGCGGCCAGCCCCGAGTGGACCTTGACCTCTCCCAGCGAGAGCAGGCCGTTTCCCCCGAGCAGGAGGAAGAGCCCCACCACCGCCGCGCTGAGAGCCTCCTGGCGACTCGGCCTACTCCACCGACCGGGCCAGCTGCGCCAGCTACCCTCTCGGCCCGCCACCAGGTAGAGCAGGCAGCCCGCCAGGAGGTAGCGGGTGCCTGACATCAAGAGCGGGGGGATGTACTTCACCGCCACCTGGATCCCGGTGTAGGTGGACCCCCAGAGCAGGTAGACGGCCACCAAGGCGCCCCAGGAGCGCAGGTTGGGACTGCCCGAGATCCGGGCGCGAGCGTCGCTGACGGTCATTCGGTGGATTCTGCCCTCTGCCTAATGGTTAGTGGCAATTGTACTCACTGACCCCATAAATCTAAGGTACAATCACGATGCATGGACGACATCGATCGCGCACTCCTTCGGGTGCTGGTCCGCGACGCCCGGAGCACCTGGGCCTCGCTCGGCGAGCTGGTCGGGCTCTCCGCCCCCTCGGTGCACGAGCGGGTCCACAAGCTGGAGGCGATCGGAGCGATCCTCGGCTACTCCGCCCAGGTGGCACCGGCGGCGGTGGCCGCCGACACCGCCGCGGTGATCGCGCTGCGCACTCCGGGCAGCGCCGAAGAGCGGCTTCGGCTGGAGACGGCCCTGCTCCGGGAGCCGGCGGTCCTTGAGCTGCAGGAGGTGGCCGGTGATGATTGCTACTTGGCTAAGGTGAGGGTCGGGTCCACCACCGAGCTGGCGGCGCTGCTGGCCAGGCTCCGGGAGCACCACCCGGGACTGACCAGCCGGTCCTCGGTGGTACTGCGCTCGGTCTTCGAGAGGCCCCTCCTCTGGCCGACCGAGGAGCCACCCCCGCTCGGTTAGCCGACGACCACTGTCCGGCCTCCCGGGCAGCCGGAGTCAGGCGGGTCTCAGTACTCGTCCTCGGGGCGGACATCCTCGTCGACTTCGTCTGGCTCAGCCTCCTCGGCCGGCTCCTCGAAGTCACCGAACCCCTCCTCAAGCTCGTCCGGGGTCGTCTCGGTCGGCGGCACCAGCGGGTCGTCCTCATCGTCGCTGGACGGGCGGGGCTCCTCATCGCGAGGGATCACCGGCTCTTTGGCATAGGGCCGGTAGGTGCTCTCCCTGCCCTTGCGGACCGGGAAGGAGTTGGTGCCGGCCAACTCCGGGGCCTGGTACACCTCGCGGAGGATCACCTGGACCCCAGAGCCATCGACGTGGGTGATGGCGCCGGCGTACCGGTTCCCGCTCTTGCTCAGCTTGAGGATGCGCTGGGAGAGCCGCGGCTCCACCCCGCCCAGGTCAACCCCGCGCAGGGTGCGCACCGCCACCTGATCCTCACCAACCTCAACTTTGATCGGGTCGCCGGGAGCAACTGAGGCCGGTTCGATTCCCTTGGCCAGGATTAGCTTGGTGATCGCGGTCTTGCCCGGCTCGTCGGTGAAAACCGCCACGTCGACCGAGGCCGAGACTGGGGCCACCGCCTTCTTGGCCGAGCGCCGCTCAGCCAGTTTGGCGAGCTGACGACGGGCGATCTGGTTGCCTGGGTTCACCTCCAGGGTTGCCGTGTAGGCCGCCTCGGCCTCCCCCAGCCGGCCCAACTCCAACAGCGCCTTGCCCCGACGGTTGCAGATGTCCTCGTCGATGCCGAAACGCTCGACCAGATCGTCGTTGGCTGCGAGCGCCTCCTTCCAGCGGCTGGCCAGGGCCAGGCTGACGGCGTCCTCAGCGGCCTGGATCTTGGACTTGGGGATTTCGCCAACATCAGCCAAGGCTGCCGTTCTCCTGATCAAAAAATGGCCGGAGCGCGAGTGCCGGGGAGGCAGAATAACCGTTGATGGGACCGGGCCCGGAGCTGTCCGATCCCGGCTGGTCGCAGGCATATGAGCGGTCTCACACCTGAGGCCTTGCAAGCGGCCATATGATACCGACAGGCTGCCACAACGCCGGCCTCTCAGATGGCCTGCTGCCCAGCCGAGGTCCCCTTTCGCCCATGCCTTCCAACAACCACAAGCCCAAAGGTGTCCAGGTCCTGGCGGTCGCCAACCAGAAAGGCGGGGTGGGGAAGACCACCACCGCCGTGAATCTGGCCAGCGCCCTCGCCGAGCGGGAGGTCCGGGTCTTGGCGGTCGACCTCGATCCCCAGGGCCACCTGACGGTGAACATGGGCGTCTCCCATCCGGACGAGCTGCGGGTCACCGTCTACGACATGCTCTGCGAGCACCAGGTGTCGGCCGCCGACGTTAGGCTGCACTCGCCCGGGGTGGGGGTGGACTTCCTGCCATCCAACGTGGAGCTGGCGGGAGCCGAGCTGCAGCTGGTGACCGAGATCGGCCGGGAGTCGGTGCTGCTGGAGAAGCTGACCCCGATCCTTCCCGACTACGACTTCGTGATCATCGACTGCCCACCGTCGCTGGGACTCTTGTGCATTAACGCCCTGGTCGCCGCCACCGACGTGGTCATCCCCCTACAGTGCGAATACTTCGGGATGAAGGGCATGGAGCAACTGCAGCGGACCATCGAGCGGGTCCGGGTCAAGCTCAATCCCCGCTTGCGGATCCACGGGATCCTCCCGACCATCCACAAGGGCCGGACGGTACACGCCAACGAGGTGCTCAACGACGTGCAATCCAGCTTCGGCGATCTGGTCTATCCTTTCCAGGTCGCCGACAGCATTCGCTTCGCCGAGTGTCCCCTGGCGGGCCAGTCAATTCTTCAATACGCCAGTGAATCCGACGGCGCCGCCGCCTACCGACAACTGGCCGAGGCGGTGCTGTCCCGGGAGGGACATTGAGATGGCTTTCAAACGCGCCAGCCTGAGCGGATCGGCTCAGCTCTTCCAGCCCACCAAGGTGCCTGCGGCGGGCCGCCGGGAGGCTGCCGAGGACGCACCGGCCCCCCTCCGCTCCCGATCCCAGCGGCTGGACGACGAGTCCACCGAAGAGGAGCGACGGCCGGTCCTGGTCTCGGAGATCCCCAGCATCCCGGCTACCCACGGACATCTCTACCGGCTCAGTGACGCCGAGGTGGAGCTGCTCCTGGCGGCCCTCCAGCACGCCAAGTTCCCCCACTCCTACCAGCGGCTGCCGAAGCCGGCCATGGACGAGTTCGAGCAGCTGGAGGCGCTGCGGCAGAAGATCGCCGACCAGCTCGAGGCCGGCGGCTGAAATCGGAGGCGCCCCGTCCCCGGCTCCAGATCGCGAGGGTTCGGGTCAGCGGCACTGCGGAGACCAACTGCTACGTGGTCGCCTGCGCCAGGAGCAAGGAGACGGTGGTGATCGACCCCGGTGCCGACCCGGCCAAGATCGTCGAGCAGTGCCAGGGTCTGACGGTGCGCCACCTCTGCTGTACCCATGGCCACCGCAATCACGCCAGCTCCAAGGAGGAGGTCAAGGCCGCGGTCGGTGGTGAGACAGCCCTCAGCCTGCTCGACGCCAAAGCCTTCCTGCGCTCCGCCGATCACTACCTCGACGACGGCGACAAGCTGCCCTTCGGCGACTTCGAGCTGGAGGTCATCTCCACCCCGGGGCACAGCCCGGGCTCGCTCTGCTTCAAGGTCGGCAACCACCTCTTCACCGGCGACACCCTGCTCCAGGGCAACATCGGGAGGACCGACCTCCCCGACATAGACCTCTCCAGGCAACTGGTGAGCGTCCTCTCGCGGCTGCTCAGCCTGCCCGAGAACACGGTCATCTACCCAGGGCACGGAGCCACCACCACCGTTGGCCAGGAGCGCCGGGAGAACGTGGCCGTGCAGATGCTTCGGCAGGTAGGCTAGCCCACCAGGCTGCTGGGCCCGGGCGAGCCGATGCGCGCGATTCAGAAAGCGGGGCTGGCGGAGACGGCTCTGGCCACGGTCTGGGTCAGCCGCTGAGTGCCAGCGATCGACGGCCAGTCCCGCCCAGAGCTTCGTCAGACCCCAACTAGACTTACCGGCATGGTAATTGGCAGCTTGGTGCTGACCCTGCACCTGCCGCAGAGCCAGTCCCTCAAGGCCAAGCGCCAGGTGGTC
>JBARIA010000089.1:0-26986 GCA_049799515.1 Candidatus Dormiibacterota bacterium
CAGCTACTGGCCGTAGCTTTAGGGCCATTCCCTACCTCCTGCACTATTAGCACTCAACCCTCGTGAGTGCTAATAGTCTAACCCGAGCGGTGTGCCATCTGCAAGACCGCTCGTGAGGGCTCTCGGATCTGAGCTCCTGCCAGCCTCAGCGGCTACGATCCCCGGGTCAATGACAACTCCCCCTGAGCCGGCACCTGCGGTCGGCCAGCGCATCGTCGACTACGACAGCGGATTCGACTACTGCGCCTTCTGGGGCAACCGAGATTACGAGCAATGGGTCGAGGCGCGCACTCTGCGGCGACTCCTGCCTCGGCTGGGCCGGGCTAGCTGGTTTGCCGACTTCGGTGGCGGCTATGGGCGCAACGCCGTTCACTACCGCGACGTGGCGGAGCACGTGGTCCTGGTGGATTACTCAGTCAGCCAGCTGACTCAGGCGGCAGAGCGATTGGCGCCCGAGATCCAGGCCGGCCGAGTCCACCTGATCCGCGCCGACCTGGGCCAGCTCCCGCTCATCGATTCGGCGTTCGAAGCGGCCATGGTGGTCAGGGTGCTGCATCACATGACCGAGGTGGAGCGCTGCCTGACTGAGATGGGTCGAACCGTGGGGCAGCGCTGGCTGCTTGATGTGCCGATCAAGCACCATGCGCTGGCCCGCCTTCGCGGTGCCCGCCGGGGTACCTCAAGAGAATTGAAGGGGCCCGAGCCGATCGTGACCGGCTCCACCGAGTACCCCTTCTACACCTTCCAGCTCGCGGCTATTCGGGAGTGTCTGCACCGCGCCGGCTTCCGCAGCCACGCCGCCGCCAGCGTCAATAACTTCCGCCGGTGGGACCAGGTCCTGCCCCCAGCAGTGGTCAGCTGCCTGCGGCCCGCCGTCTACTCGATGGAACTCGCCGCCCAAAGGCTGGGACGAGGTTGGTGGGGTCCCAGTCAATTTCTCTTGGCCACTCGAAGACGGACGCGAGCCGTCCAGCTGGGTCCGACCTCTGCGGCTACCCCACCCCAACTAGCCGACCTGGCCCGGCGGACTCAGTGCCCGGGATGCCGCTCCCCACTCACCTGGTCAGTCGCCGAGGCAAACTGCGGCGGCTGCGGCCGGCACTATCCACTGCGGCACGGCTTCTGGGACTTCTCGGTCGCGACGGACGGGGGCCCGTGAGCTCGGTGGCCAACTCTGGGAAGTGATCCAGAGCCGAGCCTGGGCCGCTACCAGCGCCTGTCCTCTCGCTGACTCCTTCAGAGGCTTCCTCAACCGACACGGATGCCGCCTCAACCCCCACCGGCTCGGTAATCGGATGAACCGGTCCCGAGGTGGGACGGACCAACACCCGGGCCGACAAAAATGTGGCTACTACGAACCCCGCAATCTATGGGCTGCGCTACTAGGGGCCACGGCCCCGCCCTGCAGGAATCTCAAAGGGAGCGGGGTCTCCACGCCCTCGACCAGACCGACGACGAACGTCGACGCCAGCAAGTCGGCTGGGTCACACGTAAGCGCGAAGGCCCGGCTCGACCCCGAAGGGCTCGGTATCGAAGCCATCCCGCGACACCTTGGTCCAGGCTGCGGCCCCGATCATGGCCGCGTTGTCGGTGCAGAGCTCAGGGGCGGGGATGGTGACTTCAGCCACGCCCGCCAACCGTTGGCGGGCGAGCCGCCGCAGCAACTGGTTGCTGGCCACCCCTCCCGCCAGGACCACCTGGGTGCTGCCGGTCTGCTCGACCGCCGCCTCCAACTGAGTGCAGAGGGTCTCCACCGCCGCCAGCCGGAAGCTGGCGGCCATATCGGCGACTTGCTGGTGGCCCAGCTCGCCCAGGTCGCGAACCAGATAGAGGACCGCGGTTTTGAGACCGCTGAAGGAGAAGGCGAAGTCGGGCAGGACCGGCCGTGGCAGCCGGTATCGGGAGGGATCCCCTTCCTCCGCCAGCCGATCGATGGCCGGGCCGCCCGGATATGGCAGTCCCAGCATCCGGGCCACCTTGTCAAACGCCTCGCCTACCGCGTCGTCTCGGGTTGCCCCCATCAGCGCCACCCGATCGTGCGCCTGGTAGTGAATTAGATCGGTGTGACCGCCGCTGACCACCAGTGCCACGAAGGGTGGCTCTAGCCCAGGGTCTTCAATCCGCGCCGCCAGCACGTGGCCGCTCATGTGGTTGACCCCCACCACCGGCAACCCCAGCCCGGCTGCCAGGCTCTGCGCGTAGGTCACTCCCACCGCCAGACACCCGACCAGCCCAGGACCTCTAGCCACCGCCACACCGTCCAGCGTTCCTGACAGCCCACCCAGTCCCTCGACCGCCTCGGCGACCACCGACGGAATCCTCTCCAGGTGCATGCGGGCGGCCAGCTCCGGCACCACCCCGCCAAATTGGGCGTGAGCTGCGGCCTGGGAGGCGATCACCGAACTCTCGACCGAGAAGTCGTCGCGGACCACGGCGGCAGCCGTCTCGTCGCAGGATGTCTCGAGCGCCAGGAGCCTCAACCGGGAGGGAAGTCGGCTTCTGGTCGGGCGCCCAGCCCCTCAATCTCCAGCTGGTCCAGGATTGCCAGAAAGCGGCGCTTGAACTGAGGGGCATGGATCAGGTCCGACCACATGACCAGGGCGTCCTCACCGTTGTCCGTGTAGTACCCTCGCCGCCGCCCGATCACCTTGAATCCGAAGGCCTCATACAGATGGATGGCCGGCTCATTATTGGGACGCACCTCGAGGCTGATGAAGTTGGCCCTCAGGGCATAGGAGCGATTGACCAGCGCGGCAAAGATCGCTCGCCCATAGCCCTGACCCTGGTGGTCCGCGGCGACCCCGATGGTGGTCACGTGTGACTCCTCCCCGACCGCCCAGAGACCCCCGTAGCCAACCACCTGGCGGTTGCGGCGGAGGCAGAGGTAGTGGGCTGCCCGGTTGTTGTTTAGCTCGCGCTGATAGGCGCTCCCTGGCCAGGGGGTGGGGAACACCGCCAACTCGATCGCCCGCACTTCGGCGATGTCCTCGTCCCGCATGGGACTGAGCTGCAAGTGCTCGCCGATCAGGACCACTACCGAGCTCCTACTGGTTCCGCGTAGTCCGCAGTGACGCGATCGTACCCTGGGATCGGGTCCGGACCGCCGGTCACCGACCAGGCTAGCGCCATTCTCCGATCGCGCACGGCATCGATCGAGATGACTTCGGCCGGCAGCTGGCGGCCCTCACCCGGCACTCCGACGACCAGGCGCCGCCCCGACCAGGCGTCGGGCCAGGGAACTCCCCGGCCCAGGAGCATGGCGCCGCCCCTGGGGCGCCAGCGGATCGGCGGACCCTTCCCTTGGCCGGGCTCCAGCTCCTGCCCGAAGGTACCTCCCCGGCCAGCGTCTGCCAGAGCCAGCACCGGCTCCCCAGCGGGATCAATCTGGGCCGCGATCACTTCCAAGGCACCGAGCAGGGCCAAGGGGCAGCCGAGTGATTGGGCGACGCCCAGGCCGGCCGCCAGCCCACCCCTTACTCCGATGTACGATCCGGGCCCCCGGACCGCGACCACCGAGCCGATCCGGTCGCGGTGGAGCAGCATCGCCTCCTTCACCGCGGTGATCAGGGCCGGGTCCGGCAGCTCGATAGGTGCGCTCCAGTAAATCTCACCTCCTCCGGCCACCAGCAGCACCAGCGGCTGATCGCGCTGGGAGCCGTCCACCGCCAGGACCAGGTTTTTAGCCGACAAGCTCATCCTCACTCCCCAGACCGGGCCGCAGTCGGAGGTCGATCAGTCGCTCCGTCTCGGAGGCGATCTCCAAGGTGATCCCCCCGTTGAACCAGTGGGCCTCGGCCCGTTCCGGCCACTCCACGATCACCGCCCCCTCCAGCAGCGCCTCGTCGATTCCCAGCGAGCGGAGGTCGACCCCTCCCTCCAGCCGGTAGAGATCGAGATGATGCACTGGGATCCGTCCCTGGTAGATGGCGTGCAGGAGGAACGTGGGGCTGCGCACGTCCTCGCCACCCCCTGCCCCGGCCACGATCCCCTGGGCGATCACCGTTTTACCGGACCCCAGGTCGCCTCGCAACGCCAGGCAGTCTCCCGCTCGCAGCTGGACACCGATGCGCCTCCCCAGCGCTCTGGTTTGGTCGGCGGACCGGCTGCGCACGGTCACTCCCCGAGGTCGCTCAAAAGTGCCGAAAGCCGTCGACTTCGGGAGCGGCAACCTGGTCGCCTCCCTGTTTGGAAAACAGCCGGATACCGGTCCGATCGGTGACCACCCCCACCACAGAAAGCGGGGGAAGATCTTCTCCCCAGCTGTGCAGGATTCCTCCCACCAGGGCCTCGGGGACGGTTGCCAGTAGTTCGAAGTCCTCTCCTCCAACAAGTGCCAGCTCACCTCCACAACCCGCCTCCTCCAGACCCCGACCCATGGGAAGCCGGTCCAGCCAGAGGTCGGCCCCCACTCCGCTCGCCTGACAGATCCGATCCAGGTCGAGCAGCATCCCGTCGCTGAGGTCGGTCATGGCCGAGGCGCCACCCTGACGGAGCGCCAGCCCCGACCCGACCCGGGAGGGCGGCGCCAGGAGCCGGTCTAACCACTCCTGCGGAATCCGCTCGGTACCCTTCTCCAGCAACCGGAAGGCTGCGGCGGCCAAACCCAGTTCCCCGGTCACCAAGAGCCGGTCCCCGGTCGCACCTCCACCGAGGACCACCGGAGAGCCGTCGGTCACCTCTCCCATAACCGTGACCGTCAGGGCCAACGGTCCGGCGGTCCGGCTGAGATCACCGCCCATCACAACCGCACCGTCGACTGCGGCCGCTTCGACCAGGCCCAATTGGATGGCCTGGAGCGCCTCGGTCGTGGTATCCACCGGCAGCAGTGCCGCTAGCAGACCTCCTCTGGGACTGGCCCCCATGGCCGCCAGATCGGAGACCGCCGCCATCCAGGCCTTCCAGCCCACCTGATAAGGGGTCTGAAACCGGCGTCGAAAGTCCACGTCCTCGCAGAGAGTGTCAGTCGACCAGAGCACTAGCCCGCTGGCCGACGCTCGCCAGGCGGCGGCATCATCACCCGGCCCGACCACGGCGCCGTCTGGGCCGTTTCCCGCCAGTTCTCGCAACTGTCCTAATGAGGCGGTCTCCCCGTGATCCGAGACCGGACCACCCCCGACCCAGCCGGCGCTTCGCAGCGAGCTTTTTGAGAAGAGCATCCGGGTGGGCCTCAGCTGGGGACCGGGGCCAGGACCGGAGGCAGCCCCTCCAAAGGACTGCTGGCTCCGTAGCCAGAGGCCGGTCGATCCGCCGCCAAACCGGCCAAGAACGCGGCTCGACCCGCCTTGACCCCGGCGGCGAAGGCCCCAGCCATCGCCACGGGGTCACCGGCGTAGGCGATTCCGGTGTTCACCAGGACCCCGGCCGCCCCCCACTCCATGACCCTGGTCGCATCCGCCGGGGAACCCAGGCCGGCGTCCACGATCACCGGGACCGGGCACCTCTCGATGATGGCCCGGATGTTGTGGGGGTTTAGTACCCCCAGGGTCGAGCCGATCGGGGCCGCCCCGGGCATTACCGCCGCCGCTCCGGCCTCAGCCAGGCGCAACGAGAGAGCCACGTCGTCGCTGGCGTAGGGCAGGACGGTGAATCCATCGGCGACCAGCTCCCGGGTCGCTTCCAGGGTCGCTATCGGATCAGGGAGGAGAGTCTTTTCGTCACCGACCACCTCGATCTTGATGAACTCCGAGAGCCCGGCGGCCCGGGCCAGCCGGGCCAGCCGAACCGACTCTGCCGCGGTCTTGGCCCCGGCGGTGTTGGGCAGGATGGTGTAAGCGCCCAGGTCCAGCTCGGCCAGCTCCGACCGATGATCTCCGTCGAGGTGGAGCCGCCGCACCGCCACGGTTATCATCTCGGCGCCTGAGCTCTTGATCGCTGCCGCCAGCACCTCCGGCGAGGGGAACTTACCGGTGCCGTGGATCAGCCGGCAGGTGAGCTCCACCCCACCGAGCCGCAATTTGCTGTCAGCCATGATCGATGCCTCCTCCCACCAGGTGGACAACCTCGAGTTCGTCGCCGTCTCCTAGTTCCGCTTCTCCGAGCTCGGACGCCCGGAGAATCTGCCCGTTCCGCTCGACCACCACCCCGTCCAGCGCCACCTCCAGAAGTTGGAGGAAATCTTGAATCGAGCTATCTGGCGGACATTTGCGCTCCTCGCCGTTGACGCGAATTCTCCTCCAAGCAGTGGACGCCTCGATCTCGCGTCTGATCTCAGCTGCGACGAGATCCGGCTGATCCGCCTGGCAGATCGCACGGACCACTCCCACCATGTCCGCCCCGGCGGCGATCGCCCGGCCCACGGTGCCCGGGCCTAGACCCCCGATCGCCACCACCGGCACCGTCGCTCGCGCCGCGGCCATGGTGACGTGTTCGAAGCCAACCGCCGGCCGGCCTGGCTTGGTCGGAGTCTGGTGGATCGGGCCCGCCGAAAGGTAATCCACCGGCTGGCTGGCAGCCTTCAAGACCTGGGCCTTGGTATGGGTCGAGAGCCCCAGCAGTAGTTCAGTCCCGAGCCGAGCCCTGGCCTCCAGCGGGTCCAGGTCGCTCTGACCTAGATGGACGCCGTCAGCATCAATCTCAACGGCCAGCTCCACATGGTCGTCGACCAGGAAAAGTGCCCCACCTGAGTGGGCCGCCAGCCGGCAGTCGCGGGCCAGGGTCGCCAGATCCCCGGCATCGGTCTGCTTGCGGCGCAGCTGCACCAGGTCGACCCCACCGGCAACCGCGCGCTCAATTAGCTTGGGCAGCAGGGCCGCTGGAGTCTGGTCATCGGTCACCAGATAGAGCCTGGCGCTGCGCAACTGGGCTCTGCGGGCCAGGCCGACCGCGGAGCGGGCCGGCCCCACCCAGGCCTGGGACATGACCTAATTCTATTCAGGCTCACCGACCGACACGGCGGACAGGAATTCGCGGGGGATTCGCCCCCGCAGCGCGGTTGTGACCTCGTAGTTGGTGGTCCCAAGCCGCTCCGCAATCAGCTCCGCACTCAGGCAGGCCTCGCCGTCTTCGCCGATCAGGGTGGCGATCTCTCCCGTGGCCACCTCCGGCGGCTCACTCACGTCAACCATGCTCAGGTCCATGCAGGGATCACCCAGCAGCGGTCGCTGCTGGCCACCGATCAGAACCGAACCCCAGTTCCGGGGACCCAACCGGAACCCGTCCCCGTAGCCGACCGGAAGGGTGGCGACTCTCATCGGTCGCTCAGCTCGGAACTTAGTCCCATAGCCCACGTAGCTGCCCGCGGAGACCGATCGCACCTGGGCCACCGTTGAGCGAAGAGAGAGGACCGGCTCCCGCTGCCGACCGTCCAGGGTGCGCAGACCCAGCAGCTCCAAGCCAGAGCGGACCAGGTCGAGCCGAGACTCGGGAACGGTCTGCCAGGCGGCGCTGCTGGCCGCGTGGCGCAGACGGAACTGGTGGCCAACCGCCTCGGCCTGCTCCAATCCCACCCGGAACCGCGCCAGCTGGGCGGTGGTGGCCTCATGGTCTGAACCCTCCCGGAAATGGGTGTAGCAGCCCTCCAGCTCCACATGCTTGAACTCTCTTGCCCGGGTGAGGAACTCACCCACATCCTCGGGCTCGATTCCCAGCCGGTTCATTCCCGTCTCCACCTTCAGGTGGGCTGTGGCCGGGCGCCCCTGCTCGGCGCCAGCCCGCTCCAATGCGGCCAGGACATCGCTGTCAAAAAGGGTCACCGCGAGTCGGCCGCCGACGGCCGCCGCGACCTGCCCAGGCGAGGTGTATCCGAACACCAGGATGGGAGCAGCTATACCGTCGTGGCGTAGCTCCAACGCCTCTTCGACGGTGGCCGTCGCCACCCAGCTGGCACCGTGGCGGAGCGCGGTCCTGGCGACCGCCAGCGAACCGTGGCCATAGGCAGCCGCTTTGACCACCGCCATCAAGGGCACCCCAGCTAGCTCGTCGACCACCGCTGCTACGTTCCGACCCAGCGCATCCAGGTCCAGCTCGATCCAGGTTGGCCGGTGCCGGGATCCGAGGAGCTCAGTTGGAGCGTCGGCCCCGGTCACGTGGAGGCCCCCGGGTCGGCTGCGGCGGCTGCCTGCTGTCGGCGCACCGACTCCTGGGTCTCGACCAAGGCGTCTGCTATCTCACTGGCCAGGATCCCGGCCCGGCCCCGTAGGAAAGACAATCTGGTCCCGGCCTCGCCGTGGACGAACACGCCGGTCCGAGCCGCCTCGTAGGGCTCGAGTCCCTGAGCCAGGAGCGCCCCGATCAGTCCCGCCAGAACGTCCCCTGTACCACCAGTCGATAGAACCGAGGTGGCGTGGCCGTCCACCCAGGTCTTGCCATCAGGCGAGGCCACCACCGTGCCGGCGCCCTTCAGCACCAGCACACACCCCAGCTCCTCGGCCAGGCCCCGGGCGCAACCGACCCGGTCGGCTTCGACCGCCGGCAGCTCGACTGCGGCCAGCCGAGCTGCCTCGAGCGGATGGGGAGTCAGAACGCTTCCTCGGGGAATTCGCCGGCGCAGGGGCGCCTGCTTGGAGCAGACGTTGAGGGCATCGGCGTCCAGTACCAATCGCCACTTGGCCTCACCGGCCATCTGAAACAGCTGCTCGAGCAGGTCCCTGGTCCCATCCGTCTGACCGAGACCGGGTCCGCACACCACCGCCTGGGCAGACTCCAGAGCGGAGCTAGCCTGCCGGAGGGCAGCCCCGCCCAGCCCAGAGCCCTGGGAATCGACTGGAACCCGGATCAGCTCCGGCGGGGCGGAGTTCAACTGGGGACCGGCGGCCAGCGCCTTGACCTTGCCCGCACCACCTCTCAAGGCGCCCAACGAGCAGAGTACGGCGGCGCCCGGGAACTCCGGGCCGCCAGCCACCACCATCACCGTGCCGAACGTACCTTTGTGACTGGCATCCGGTCGGTCGGGCAGCTTGAGATCGGTCGGGAGCTGCCCCCACAGCCACCTGCTCCGGCGGCCTAGCGGGGTAAGCACGGCCACCGCCACCCCCAATCCGGCGTCATGAGTCAGGCTGATGGTCAACCCCTCGACGGGCGCGCCCTCGACCAGGATGCCAGGGGCTCCCCCCGGACGGCGGACGACCGCGATCCTGCTGTAGAGCGGGATCGTCCAGCCGAGTCCGCCGAACACCTTGCGCACCGCCTCCTTGGCCGCCCAGCGAGCCGCCAGCCGCTCGGGGCGGCCTTCGCAGTACTCGGCCTCCTCCGGGGTGAAATACTTGGTCAGGAACTCGGGCCGCCGCTCCACCAGTCGGCGGACGCGGTCGACGGAACTGACGTCGACGCCCACCGAAAGCGGGGGATTCACGCCGTCCGAGGCGGCCAGGCTCACTCGACGGTGACGGACTTGGCCAGATTCCTGGGCCGGTCCACGTCTAGTTCCTTGCTCATTGCGGCATGGTAGGCCAGCAGCTGCCCCACCAAGGCGGTGGCCAGGGGGGCGACCATCTCGGGAAGCCGCGGCACCTTGATCACGTGGTCCGCGACACCCTCCATGGTCGAATCGCCGTCGTTGATGATCGCCAGAATCGGGCTCTGGCGGGCCCGGGCTTCCTGGACGTTGCTGCGGATCTTCTCTCTGGTGAGTGACTCGGTGGCGAATGCCACCACCGGCAGTCCGGGGTCCAGAAGTGCGATCGGGCCATGCTTCAGCTCTCCCGCCGGGAAGGCCTCGGCGTGGACGTAGGAGACCTCCTTGAGCTTGAGGGCCGCCTCCATTGCCGCGGGATAGTTGTATCCCCTACCTACGTAGAGAGCCGACCGGTATCCCGCTAGCCACTCGCCCAACGGAGCGATGGAGTCCTCAAGCGCCAGGATCTGGCGCTGGACCGCGGGAACCCCTCGCAGAGCCGCGCCCAACTCTCGGCGGTCCGCGTCGGCGAGGGAGCCCCGGGCCTGGGCCAACCTCATCGCCAACAGCAGACCGCATCCGACTTGGTTGACAAAGGTTTTGGTCGCCACCACGCAGACCTCTGGGCCAGCATGCATGTTGATAACCGCGTCCGCCTCCAGCGACAAGGTGCTGCCGACCACGTTGGTCAGGGCGAGCAGGTGACTGTGCTCAGTGCGGGCCAGCCGAGCGGCCGCCAGAGTGTCCGCTGTCTCCCCAGACTGGGAGATCGCCACCATCAGAGTCCTTCCGTCCGGCGGCTGTGGCCGGTAGCGCCATTCCGAGGCGACGTCCACCGCGACTGGAAGTCCGGTGAGATCTTCGATCGCGTACTTGGTCAGGAGCCCAGCGATGTAGGCGGTGCCGGTCCCCACGATCTGGACCCGCTCGAAGGAGCGGAGGGCGTCATCGTCCAGGGACCAGTCGGCGAACTCAACTCGGCCGTCACCGAGGAGGCGGCCCCGCAGTGCGCTCTCCAGCGCCGCCGGCTGCTCGTTGATCTCCTTGGCCATGAAGCTGGAGAAGCCCCCACGCTCCGCCTGGATCACGTCCCAGTCGACCCGGACCACCCGTGGCACCGACTCGGTGCCGTCGACGATCGAACTGATCACCGGCCCTACCGGACTCAGGACAGCCATGTCGCCCTCGCCGAGAACCAGGGCCTGCTTGGTGTAAGGGATGATCGCGGTCAGATCTGAGCTAAGAAACCACTCGTCCCGTCCCACGCCGACCACCAGCGGAGCATTGAGCCGCGCCCCGATCAGGGTGTCCGGGTCAGTCGAACTGAGTATCACCAGAGCGTAGGCGCCTGACAGGCGTCCGAGGGCCCGGCGAGTGGCGGCAACCAGGTCCCCCGCGTAGTACTGCTCGATCAGATGCGGCACCACCTCGCTATCGGTCTCCGAGCTGAATTCATGACCAGCGTCGAGAAGCTCCCGCTTGAGGGCGGCGAAGTTCTCGATGATCCCGTTGTGGATCACGAAGAAACGGCCGGTGCAGTCACTGTGCGGATGGGCGTTGGCGTAGGAAGGCCGGCCGTGGGTCGCCCAGCGGGTGTGGCCCATCCCCACCCGGCCCCGGATCTCGGTGTTCTGGCTGGCTGCCAGAAGGGCCTCGACCTTGCCGGGAGCCTTGACTGCGGTGGCAGTCCCGTCGGCCTCTACCACGACCACCCCGGCTGAGTCGTAGCCGCGATACTCGAGCCGCTGCAGGCTGTCGAGCAGCAGCGGAGCCGCTGGGCGAGGTCCTAGGTAGCCGATGATCCCACACACAGCTTGCCTACCTACCTCCCACTTCGGCCCCGCCCTCTTGCCACCTTGAACGGCCCCGGCCGACGCCAGGTTACTCGGAGCCGGTGCATCAACTAGGACTAGGAGATGGCGTTGGCGTTGGCGATGGCGAGGCCACTGGGGCGATGGTGATGACCACGCTGACGTAGCTGGCCGACAGTGTCGTCCCGGTCGCGGTGACTAACTGGACGCTGACGGTTTCGCTGGCTGTGGCTTTGGCCAGGTCGATCGGCTGGGTATTTACCGAGGTGAGGGCGGTGAGCACCGACGAGGGTCCGGTGGCCGTGACCGTCGCCGGAGTCACCAAGATCCCGGTGATCGTGTAACCGGAGGCCGGCTCTCCGTTCCCCGAGAAGGTGGGGGTAACCGGCAGCACCCTCTCAGTGTTCTCGGAGGTGATCGCCACCCCCACGCTCACCGCCGAGGGGGTGACGGTGAGCTCGGAGCCCAGGCCCTCAGTGTTGGTGAGTTTCACAGTCGTGGAAATCGGGAGCGAGGTGCGGTAGGTGGAGAGATTGACGATGGCCTCCGCTTGCAGGTTGGCGAGCACTGACTCCGGGCCCCTCACGTTCACGTTGGCCGGGGTGATCGTGGTCTGGGCAAGGTTCAGTTCGGAGCCGGCAGGGGGCGCTGCGGTGACGTCGAGTCGCACCGGGACCGACCGGGTCGCCTCATGGTCGATGACCACCTCGACCTTCTTGGGAGCGGACCATACCCAGACACTCCCGTCGGTCTGTTCCACTTTGAGGTTCACGTAGTAGATGCCTGTTCTGGTAATGCCGCTCAGATCGGCCTGGGCCGAAAGGTGGCTCGCCACCTCGTGGCTCTTGACGTTGCTGGAGACCCCGGCGACCTTGACCACCACCGCGCTGATGGGATGCAGCAGCACCAGCCCGGAGCGCAAGACCCCGCCCGGCTGGACCTGAACGGTGTAGCTCATGATCGCCGGTGGGTCGCTGGCGTAGACCACCCCCACCCACATCCCGCAGGCCACCGCCACCGCGATCAGCTTGAGCTGAAAATTGCGGGTGATCCACTTGGGGAGATGGCGGATCATGGGCGCTCCACCCCCGGGGAAGTGGGCGCCGCGGGAGCGGCCGGGACCTCTCTCGAACCGCGACCTCGCAGCCGCAGGCTGCGTCGATGGCGTTCATAGAGAGGCAAGCGGTAGAACGCCCCCAGTCGATTGGTTAGCGCGTCCGCGTCCAGCTCCCTTTGCAGCTCGCCGCCCAGCGCCAGGCTCACCTGTCCCGACTCCTCAGAGACGATCACGACCGCGGCGTCGGTCGCCTGGCTGAGTCCCATGGCCGCCCGATGACGGGTCCCCACCCGCCCCTGAGTCCCAGTCTGTTCCGCTAAGGGCAACACACATCCGGCGGCGACGATGCGGCCGGCCCGGATCACTGCTGCTCCGTCGTGCAACGGCGAACGGTAGGTGAAGACGGTGACCAGCGTCTCGGCGCTGAGAATGGCGTCCATCCGTACTCCGGTGACGGCGATCTCTTCAAGACCAATGTCGCCCTGGAGCACGATCAAGGCGCCAGTGGCCGCCTCCCCCAACCGGGTGGCCGCCCTGACCACTTCGTCCACATCGCGCTTCAGCTCGGCTGTCTCGGGCGCCAGGAGGCCGGGCCGGATTCTCCCGAGGCGACCCATCTGGTCCAAGGCCCGGCGCAATTCCGGCTGAAAGAGGATCACCACCGCGATCACGATCACCTCGCCACCGTTGCTGAACAGGAACTTGAGGACTGGCAAGTTGAGGATGTAGGCAATTGCCCCCAGGGCTCCTAGCAAAAGCAGCCCCAGGAGCAGTTGAACCGCCTGCGTCCCCCGGATCAACACCAGGAGCCGGTAGGCCAGGAAGGCGATGATCACGACGTCGAGAACGGTCCTCCAGCCCACGGTCTGGAGCAGAACCCGGGCTGCCTCCCCGATGTTCAGGCCACCGACCGCGAAGGGTGACCCTGCTAACCAGAGCACCTCGGTCACAGCGTCCCCTCGGCTGGGGCAAAGATCTCCAGCAGCAGCGCCAGCTGGACCCAGAACCGGTTCTCAGCCTGGGCGAACACTATCGACTGGGGCCCGTCGAGGACCTCATCGGTGATCTCCTCGCCGCGGTGAGCAGGAAGGCAGTGCATGACCTTGGCACCCTTGGGGGCCCTGCCCAAGAGCGACTGGTTCACCTGAAATGGGCCGAAATCCTGGCGCCGATCCTCATGCTGCTCCTCCTGGCCCATGGAGGTCCACACATCGGTGTAGATGATCTCGGTATCGGCCAGCGCCGAGTCAAGGTCGGAGGTTGGGAAGGCCGGCTCGTATCCGGGCGGGGTGACCACCCGGAGGTCCAGCCCCACCACCTCAGCCGCCTCCATCAAGGAGCCGCAGACGTTGTTGTCGTCGCCGACGAAGCTGATCCGGGCGCCCTCGAGGTGCCCCAGCTCTTCTTGGACGGTGAGGCAGTCGGCCAGGATCTGGCAGGGATGGCCCCGGTCGGTCATGGCGTTGATCACCGGCCCCTCCATCGCCTGGGCTAGCCCCCGGAGGTCACGGTCTGACGGGATTCGGGCCACCAGGCCAACCACGAAGCGATCCAGGATGCGCCCCACGTCGGCCACCGACTCCCGGCGCCCCATGTCGATCTCTCGGTCGAAGAGGGCAATCGGGTGCCCCCCCAGACGGTGGACGGCGGCCTCAAACGACACCCTGGTCCGGTTGCTGGGCCGGAGGAAGATCATGGCGACCGAATTCCGGGCCAGCGGGGTACCCGGCTCGCGGCCTCGCTTCAGCTGGGCGGCGGTCTCCAGCAGCCCCAGCAGCTCCTCACGGCTGAGATCGGATACCGCTAGAAAGTCGCGCCCGCGCATCTCTTCGGCCACGTCACCCCTTGGCTGTGTTCGGACCCCACCCCACGGGCGGGACTGGTATTGGAACGGGTGTGTGAAAGGGTAGTTTCAGCGCTTGGTGTACTGGGGAGCTTTGCGGGCCCGCTTCAGGCCCGGCTTCTTGCGCTCCTTCATCCGGGGATCGCGGGTCATTAGCCCTGCGGCCTTGAGCGGACCGCGTAGTTCTGGGTCAAAAGCGCACAGGGCCCGGGCCAACCCGTGGGCCACCGCGCCGGCCTGCCCCGACACCCCGCCGCCGACCACCTTGACCGAGACCCGAAAGCGATCCGTCAGCCCGGCTACCTCGAGCGGGCGCATGGCCGCCTGCTCCAGCTCCCGTCGGCCGAAGTGACGAAGCGGCTCACGGTCGTTGATGACCGCCGTCCCATCGCCAGGATAGATCCGCACCCTGGCCACCGCGGTCTTGCGGCGCCCGGTGCCGTAGGAGTATCTGGTCTGGTCCTGCTCGGTCAAAGCTTCACTACCTCCGCGTGGTCGCCGAAGGTGATCGCCACCGGCTGCTGGGCCGTGTGGGGATGCTCGCTGCCCGGGTAGATCTTGAGTCGCCGCAGCTGGCGGTCGCCGAGATTATTGTGCTGCAGCATTCCTCGGACGGCCTCCCGCAAGGGGGCGGTCGGATCGCGCTCCACCAACTCCTGGTAGGTACGCTCCCTCCGACCCCCGGGATAGCCGCTGTAGCTGTCATAGATCTTGCCGCTGCGCTTGGCTCCGGTCACCACGATCTCGGAGGCGTTAATGACGATCACCTGGTCGCCACAGAGGGCGTGCGGGGTATAGCTCGGGCGGTGCTTGCCGCGCAGTACCCGGGCCAGGTTGACGGCCAGCCGGCCCAGGGTCTGGCCCCGGGCGTCAACCAGCACCCACTCCTCCTGACCCGGCTTCTCGACCGCAACGAAGCTTCTCTGGGCGACCGTGCTCACGCCTGCACCTCCGCAGCCGACGCCCGGTAATCGACCTGCCACTGGTGCAGGCCGTGAGCCGGCGCCGTCTCCCAGCTGGCGCTCAGCCGCCCAGGCTGCAGCAGAGCCTGGGCCAGGTCACTCGCCGATGCCCGTCCGGTCCCCACTGCCACTAGCGCCCCCGCGAAGTTGCGCATCATGCCCCGGAGGAAGGCGTCGGCCCGAACCTCCAGGGTCAGCACACCATCGTGGCGGGCGATCTCGGACCGGTCCACGGTCCTGGTCGACGAACCAGAGGGGAAGGGGCTGGTCCCGAAACCGGCGAAATCGTGGGTGCCCAGCAGTAGGCGGGCCGCCGACCGCATCGGGGCCAGCTCGACGGCCCTGGGAATCCTCCACTCGTACTGACGACCGACCGGGTCCGGGGCGGCGGCGTCACGCACCAGGTAGCGGTAGGTGCGGCGCCAAGCCTGCCAGCGGGGGTGAAAGTCCGATCCCACCAGGGTCGCCTCCAGCACACCGATGTCCTCGGGAAGGTGGGCATTGCAGCCACCCTTCAGGGCTCCTGGCGCCCAGACCGACTGGAGGCTGAAGGAGATCACCTGGCCGTGGGCATGGGCCCCAGCGTCGGTGCGACCGGCCGACCGAATCACGGGGTTCTCCTGGGTCAGCTCTGCCAGCGCTCTGCTGAACTCACCCTGGACGGTGGCCACCTTGGGCTGGACCTGCCAGCCGCGATAGCGAGTGCCGTCGTAGGCGAGCACCATCCGATAGGTGGCGGCAGCTGAGGTGACCACTATTCGACCATTTCCATGATCACAACCGGCGCCCCGTCGCCTTGGCGAGGCCCGCGTCGGATGATCCGGGTGTATCCCCCGGGGCGTTCGCGGTAGCGATCCGCGTATTGGGTGAAGAGCTTGACAGCCACATCCTCGCGAGTGACCACCCGGGCCACCCGCCGTCGGGAGGCGAGATCGTCGGTCTTGGCGACCGTGACCACCCGCTCGACCCAGCGCCGAAGCTCTTTGGCCTTGGCTTCGGTCGTCTCGATCCGGCCGTGCTCGAACAGGGCGGTCGCCAGATTGCGGGTGAGCGCGATCCTATGAGCGGAGGTGCGTCCGAGCTTCCGGCCTGCCTTGAGATGCCGCATCGCCCCTACCGGTCTCCCTTCTGGAAGAGCTCGTCGACCTCCTCCTCGGCAACGAACCCTCGCGCCACCAGCTTCTGCTTGATCTCGTCCAGCGACTTGGCCCCGAAGTTGCGCAAGGCCAGGAGCTCCTCAACCCGCATCGCCAGCAGCTCGCCGAGCTTGGTGATGTCATTGGCCTTGAGGCAGTTGAGGGCCCGCACGCTGAGCTCCAGCTCATCGACCGGGACCTCGGCCAACCGGCTCTTGAGGTCGGTCCCCACAACCGCCCCCTCGGCCGCCTCGATGATGCTTTCGCCGAAGGTGGCAAAGAGGCTGAGGTGGCGGGTGTAATACTCCGCCGCCCGGCTGACCGCCTCGACCGGAGGAATCGTGCCATTGGTCCAGATTTCGAGGATCAACTTCTCCCAGTCGGTGTCCTGACCAACCCTCGTCTTCTCAACTAGAAAGTTGGCCTTGATCACCGGGGTGAAGATGGCGTCGACCGGGATGACCCCGATCGGCTGGCCTTCCTTCTTGTTGCGGTCCGCCGGCGAGTACCCCTTGCCCAGCTCCACGGTCAAGTCCATCCGCAGCTTGGCGTGGGCCCCATCCAAAGTGCAGAGGTAGAGGTCCGGGTTGGCGATCTCAACGTCGGCGTTGGGGGTGATGTCAGCGGCGGTCACCCGGCGCCCTCCCTGCACGTCCAGAGAGAGGCGGGCTCCCTCCGGGTTGTGGCAGGTGAGACTCAACTGCTTGATGTTGAGCAGGATCTCCCCCACATCTTCCTTGACGTACTTGATGCTGGAGAACTCGTGAGCGACACCTTCAATGGAAACAGCGGTCACCGCCGCCCCGGTCAGGGACGACAGCAACACCCGCCTCAGGGAGTTGCCCAATGTGGTGCCATATCCGGCCTCTAGCGGCTCAATCTCAAAGCGCCCGTGGTCCTTGGATGTCTCCACCTCGTGGACCGTTGGCTGTATCGCAGTCTCTGGCATAAGTAGCAATGTCCTCGTTGGTAGCTGGCCGAAGTGCCGTCAGTTAGCGGGAGTAGAACTCGACGATCAGCTGCTCGTCGATGCTGGTTTCCATCTCCGGGCGTTCCGGCAGCCGGGTCACGTCCACCCTGCGCTCATCGGGGTAGAGCGTCATCCACCCGGGTAGGCTCTGGCTGCCCCGGGACTCCAATGAGCGGCGGATGGGTTCTAGATCGCGGCTGCGCTCACGCACCGTGATCACCTGGCCTGACTTCACCTGGAAGGCAGGGATGTTGACGGTGCGTCCGTCGACCTTGAAATGCCGGTGCGACACCAGCTGGCGCGCCTCCCGGCGGGATGAGGCGAAACCGGCGCGGTAGACAACGTTGTCCAAGCGCTGCTCCAGCATCTGCAGGAGCACCGTTCCGGTGACCCCCTTGCGAGCCGCCGCCGCATCGAAATAGTTGTGGAACTGGGTCTCGAGGACCCCGAAGATGCGTCGACCCCGCTGCTTGGCCCGCAGCTGGATGCCATAGTCGCTGATCCGCCGCCGCCGGGACAGCCCGTGCATGCCCGGAGGGGTGGCGTTGCGTTTGGTGAAGGTGCAGCGCTCGCCCAGGCACTTGTCGCCCTTCAGGAAGAGCTTGACGCCCTCGCGCCGGCAGAGGCGGCACACCGGAGGATGTGGATTGGCCATCTCGGCTAGCTCCTTAGACCCGGCGCCGCTTGGGGGGACGGCAGCCGTTGTGGGGGACCGGGGTGACGTCGGTGATCGAGGTCACCTCCAGACCGGCAGCCTGCAGGGATCGGATGGCGGCCTCGCGGCCGGCGCCCGGTCCCTTGACCAGGACCTCGATCGCCTTGAGCCCGTGCTCCATCGCCCGCTTGGCGGCCGCCTCGGCGGTGACCTGGGCTGCGAAGGGAGTGCTCTTGCGGGATCCCTTGAAACCGGAGGAGCCCGCACTGCCCCAGGCAATCACATTGCCGGCCGGGTCGGTGAGGGTCACGATGGTGTTGTTGAAGGTGCTGAACACGTGGGCCCGTCCCACGGCGATGTTCTTTCGCTCGCGGCGGCGAGTCCGTACCACCTTCTTTTTCTTCGCCAAATCAGCTCCTCGAGATCCCGAGAACCAGCCGAAACAGCTGGACCTTGGTCATTTCCCCTTCTTCCGGCGCACGCCGACGGTCTTGCGCGGGCCCCGACGCGACCTGGCGTTGGTACGGGTCCGCTGGCCCCGCACCGGGAGTCCCCGGCGGTGGCGTAGTCCCCGATAGGTGCCGATCTCCATCAGCCGCTTGATGTTGAGCGCCACCTGGCGTCGGAGGTCCCCCTCTACCCTACCGGGCAGCTCCTTCGCGATCACATCCCGAAGTCGAACCACCTGGGTTTCGCTGAGGTCGTCGGTCTTGGTGTTCTGATCAATCTGAGCGATCCGGAGCAGCTTGTGGCTGGTGGTCAGTCCGATCCCGTATACGTAGGTGAGACCGATCTCAATCCGCTTGCCGCGGGGCAGGTCGACGCCGGAGATCCGAGCCATCAGTCCTCCTGCCTCAACCTTGCCGCTGCTTGTGCTTGGGGTTCTCGCAGATGACCCGAACTGTGCCGGCGCGACGAATCACCTTGCACTTGTCGCAGATCCTCTTCACCGAGGCCCGGACCTTCATCTGACACTCCGCTGCACTGCTGCTCAGACCAGACGAGCCAAGATCCGACCCCGCCCCGGATCCGTGGTCGACAACTCGACCAGAACCCGATCTCCGGGTAGGAGCCGCACACTCGCCAGGCGCGCCCGTCCCGCCGCGTGGGCCACCACCTTGCCCCCGCCCTCCAACTCCACCCGGAAGAGCGAGTTCGGCAAGGGCTCAAGGACTCTGCCCCGGAGACCGCCGGGGTCATTCATGGTGATGGGCACACGAAAGCTGGGCGAGCCTCGCCCGCCGGAAAGTATAGCTGATCTGGACTGAGGGCAAATCCGATCAGATCGCTTCCGGAAGGCGGGTCAGGACCTCGGCGCCGTCCCGGCCGATGGCGATGGTGTGCTCGAAGTAGCAGGAGAGCCGCTGGTCGGCGGTGATCACCGTCCAGCCGTCCGGCTCGATCCGGGTTCCCGGCTCCCCTTCGTTGACGATCGGTTCGATCGCCAGGCACAGCCCCGGCCTAATCTCGATTCCCCGACCGGGGAGGCCATGATTGGGAACCTCGGGCGCCTCGTGCATGTCCCGGCCAATGCCGTGGCCGGTGTAGCCCCGCACCACCGAGTAGCCATTCTGCTCGACATGGGTCTGGACGGCGTGACCAATATCGCCCAGATGGTTGCCCGGTATGGCGGCGGCGATGCCCAGAGCCAGCGCCTCCTTGGTCACCTCAATCAGCCGGGCCGCCTTCGGATCCACCTGCCCGCACGACACGGTGAGGCCGGCATCAGCCCACCACCCCTTGTAGATCAGGCCGCAATCGAGGCTGACGATGTCACCCTCGACGATCCGTCGGCCGTCCGGGATACCGTGGACCACCTGGTCGTTGACCGAGATGCACAGATGCTTGGGAAAGCCGTCGTACCCCAGAAAGCCGGGGAAGCTGTCCCGCTTGCGAATCTCCCGGTTGGCGGCCCGGTCGATCTCGCTGGTGGTGACCCCGGCGCTGACCATCTCGGCCAGGACCTGGAGAACCTCGGCCAGGCGGCGGCCCGCCTGCCTCATCAGCTCCACCTCCTCAGCGCGCTTCAAGGTGATCAACCGATCGCCCGCAGCAGCGCCTGGCTGACCTCCGCGACCGGCTGGGACCCGTCGATCCGCACCACCGCCACGGTCTGGGCCAGATATTCCAGCACCGGTTCGGTCTCGTCGTGGTAGATCCGGAGCCGCTCCGCGATCACTGTCGGCGTGTCATCACTACGATTCTCCTGGCGGGCCCGCAGGGCCAGTCGTGAAACCAGCTGCTGGTCGCCAACCCCGAGAACCACCGCCTCGTCCAGCGGCCGCTCCATCATCGCCAGCATCTCCTGCAGCGACTTGGCCTGGGCCACCGTGCGGGGAAAGCCGTCCAGGACGAATCCTGCGTCCGCCTGGGGATCGCTGAGCCGGTGCCGGATCATCGCAACGATCACTTCGTCGGGTACCAGTTTGCCGGCGTCCAGGTACGCGGCTAGGGTCTGCCCCAGTTCGGTACCCCGCGAGCGTTCCTGGCGCAGCATCTCCCCAGTCGCGATGTGCTCGACGCCGAGCTGCCGCTTTAGAAACTCCGCCTGGGTACCCTTCCCCGAGCCGGCGGGCCCGAAGAGGGCCAAGTTGTGGCGGGCTATGTCAGCCACCCGAATCCCCTCCCCTCAGTGGATGAACCCTCGGTACTGGCGCATCAGAAGCTGTGTCTCGAGCTGTTTCATGGTGTCGAGGGATACCCCCACCACGATCAGCACGGCGGTTCCTCCCAGGTACAGCCCCTGGTTGGGCTGCTGCCCGGTCAGGATCGCCGCCAAGATGGGTAGAACCACCGTGATGAGGCCAAGAAATATGGCCCCCGCCAGGGTGATCCGGCTCATCACCCGCGCCAGATACTGGGCAGTGGCGCGCCCGGGGCGAATACCTGGGATGAAGGTGGCGCTCTTCTTCAGATTGTCGGCAGCGTCTTCAGGGTCGAAGGTGACCGCCGTGTAGAAGAAGGTGAAGCCCATGATCAGCCCGAAATAGATGAACTCATAGGCGATGTCGACCCAGACGATCGGACCAAAGGGGTCCCAGTTGGTGTGAACCCAGACTGCCGCGGCGCCAATCACCCCACCGCCGGTACCGCTGGCAGGCGCGAAGAAATTCCCGAAAATGGTTGGGAAAAACATGATAGAAATCGCGAAGATGATGGGAATCACCCCGGCCTGGTTGACCCGCAAGGGCAGGAAGCTGCTGCGCCCCTGGTAGACCTGTCGCCCGACCACCCGTTGAGCAGACTGAATCGGGATCTTGCGAGTCGCCTGCTGCACGAAGATGATCCCGGCAGCGACCACAATGCCGATCACCGCCAGCATAAAGACGGTGAACGTCTCCGCCGAACCACCATTGGTGAACGACAAGACGGCGCCGGGGACCTGGGCCAGAATCCCGGCCATGATGATGATCGAGACCCCGTTGCCAAGTCCGTACTCGGTGATCAGCTCACCAAACCACATGATCACGATCGTTCCACCGGCCAGAATGATCACGATTTCCAGGATCGTGGGCCAGGACGTGCTGGGCGACAAAATCGCCTCACCCTGGTAGCTGAAGCTCTCGAAGAGTCTGGTGTAGCCAAACCCCTGCACCATCGCCAGGGCGACCGTCAAATAGCGGGCGTACTGGGTGAGCCGCCGGCGCCCCAGGTCCCCCTCCTTGGACATCTCCTTGACCCGGGTGGAGATGACGGTCATCAACTGCATGATGATGGTGGCGTTGATGTAGGGATTCAGCCCCAGCGCAACGATGGAAATACCAGCGTTTGAGCCGGATGTGGCAAATCCGCTGCCGGAAAAGAGGTTGATCAGTCCCAGCAGCCCGTTGGTGCTGAAGAGGTCGCGCAGAGCGGCGCCGTTTACCCCGGGGATGGTCACCGTCGCCAT
Organism: Candidatus Dormiibacterota bacterium; assembly: GCA_049799515.1. Taxonomy (GTDB): domain Bacteria; phylum Chloroflexota; class Dormibacteria; order Aeolococcales; family Bog-877; genus Bog-877. The sequence goes on from JBARIA010000089.1 coordinate 21,655, forward strand.
GGCTCTGAAGACGACGATGAGCCCGATCGTGATGAGCAGCTTGCGCCGAAGCTCGGGGACTCCCATCGCGGCGCGGAGCGCCCCGAACAGGCTCATGTCGAGCTGTCCTGCCCTCCGCCCTGGGGCTCATCAGCCTCGGGCTCCGACTCCGGCTCCTGCTCCTCGTCCTCCGCCGCCTGCGCCTTGGCCCGACTCTGAGCCCGCTTTCGCTGAGCTGCCGATGGCTTGGCGTCTACCTCGGCTTCCGATTTGGGAGCGTCCAGCAGTTCCACAGTTCCGCCCGCCTTGGTCACGACCCCCATGGCCGCCCGACTGGCTCGGTTGACCCGGATGGTCAAGGCCGGCGGGGTGCCGCCCCCGGCCAGCAACTTGATCGGCTGATTGAGATGGCGGACCAGCCCTGACTTGCGCAGCCCCTCGACATCGACAACTGACCCAGCCTCGAATCGGGCCAGCTTGCCGCAGTTAACCACCTGGTACTCAACCCGAAACCGGTTGTAGAAGCCACGTAGTTTGGGGACCCGCTGGGTGAGTGGCATCTGGCCACCCTCGAACCCCCGGGGCAGGCTCCAAGAACTCCGCGAGCCCTGACCCTTCTGGCCTCGGCCGGCAGTCTTGCCGCCTCCAGCTGAAATCCCCCGCCCGACCCGCTTGCGCTTGCGCCTGCTCCCGACCGGCGGCTTGAGCTCGTCCAGCCTCACTTACGCGGGCTCCGAGCCGGTCGCCTGGAGACGGGGGGAGACGCCAGGGCAACCGGCTCCACCCGAACCAGATGACGGACGGCCACGACCATGCCTCTGACCGCTGGTGAGTTCTGGTGCTCCACCGTCTGGTGAAGCCGCCGCAGCCCCAGGGCCCGGATGGTCCGCTTCTGGTCGTCGCCGTACCCGATCGCGCTTTTTACCCAGGTCACCCGCAAGCCCTGCGGCTCGTCACTCACCGACCGACTCCTTGGATCCGACCGCAGCCTGCGACGGCCGCAGCCCCAGTTCGGCCAGGGTCTTGCCCCGAAGCTGGGCCACCGTCTCCGCGGTGCGAAGTTCACGTAGAGCCGCCATGGTGGCCCGGACAGTGTTGATGGGGTTGTCGGTGCCCAGCGACTTGGTCAGGATGTCCTTGATCCCGGCCAGCTCCACGACATGACGCATCGCCCCGCCTGAGATCACCCCAGTCCCGGGCGAAGCCGGGCGCAGCAGGACCTTGGCGGCTCCCTGCTTGCGGAGGACTTCGTGAGGGATGGTCCGGCCCACGATCGGCACCCGGATCATGTGCTTCTTGGCGTCGTCGACCCCCTTGCGGATCGCCTCCGGGACCTCGCCCGCCTTGCCCAGTCCCGCGCCGACCCGGCCCGCGCCATCGCCGACCACCACCAGGGCGCTGAAGGAGAAGCGACGGCCTCCCTTGACCACCTTGGCGACGCGGTTGAGGCTGACCACCCGCTCGGTCAGGTCTCCCCTCACGTCCCGATCGGGGCGCGACATGTTCATGCTCATCAAATAGCCTTCAGAACTCCAGACCGGCCTCGCGGGCCGCGTCGGCTAGGGCTTGGACCCGCCCATGGTACAGGTAGCCTCCTCGATCAAAGACCACCTGCTTGATGCCCGCCGCCAGCGCCCGCTCGCCGACGATCTTGCCGACCGCCGCCGCACTGGCTCGATTGGCCCCCTTGGCCTCGGTCGTGGGCTCGGCGGTGCTGGCGGCGGCCAGAGTGCGGCCAGTACCGTCATCTACCACTTGGGCGTAGACGTGGCGCAGGCTGCGGTAGACGCATAGCCGCGGGCGCGACGCGGATCCCGTCACTCGGGAGCGGACCCGCTTATGCCGGTGGTGGCGCGCTCCACTTCTTTCAACTTGGCTCATGGCTTAGGTCTTTGCTCCCTTACCGCTCTTGCCCGCCTTGCGCCGTACCACCTCTCCCCGGTAGCGCACGCCCTTGCCTTTGTAGGGCTCCGGCTTGCGGGTGGCCCGGATCCGGGCCGCGGTCTGGCCCACCAGCTGCTTGTCGTTGCCGGAGACCGCAATCCTGGTCGGTTCGGGAACTTCGATCTTGATCCCTTCGGGCGGGGTCATTCGGATCGGGTGGGAGTAGCCGAGGGCCAGCTGGAGGTCACCGCCTTGGAGCGACGCCCGGTAGCCGACGCCTTGAAGCTCCAGCTCCTTGCGGTAGCCGGTGGTGACCCCCACGACCATGTTGGCGACCAGCGTCCTGGTCAGCCCGTGCAGGGAGCGGTGCGGGGCGGAGTCGGTGGGCCGTTCCACCAGGACCTGGCCCCCCTCCAGCCGGACGGTGATGACCGGGGGTAGATCGCGACTCAACTGACCGCGCGGGCCGACCACCGAGACCGAGTTGCCGAGAATGGTCACGGTGACTCCGTCCGGCACCGGGATGGGGGCTCTTCCAATCCTGGACATCAGCTGCCTACCAGACCTCGGCCAGGACTTCGCCGCCCAGGTGCTGTTGGCGGGCTTCCCGCCCGGTCATGATCCCCTTGGAGGTGGAGACCACCGAAACCCCGAGGCCACCGAAGACCCTGGGGATCGACTGGCTGCCCCGATACACCCGCAGGCCGGGTCGGCTCACCCGGCGCAATCCGGTCAGGGGATTGCCCTGGGGAGTGCGCCGCTTGAACTCCAGCCAGAGCCGGGGGTGTCCGTCCGACGCCGCGAGGCCGAAGGCCTGGATGTAGCCTTCGTCCTGAAGGACGCGGGCGATCTCCGCCTTCACTTTGCTGGCCGGCATCTCCACCCGGTCGTGTCCAGCCATGTTGGCGTTACGCACCCGGGTCAGCATGTCGGCGATGGGGTCGCTCAGCATGGCCTCTTTACCAACTCGACTTGCGGATCCCAGGAATCTGTCCCTGGGAAGCCCGGATTCTAAAGCAGATCCGACAGAGCCCGAACTTGCGCATGTAGCCACGCGGACGCCCGCAGAGGTTGCAGCGGCTGCGCGCCTGCACCGGGAAGCGGGGAGCCCGCCGGCTGGCCATGATCTTGGACTTCTTAGCCATTGCCAGCCCTCCCTAGCGCCGGAACGGCATGCCCAGGGCCGCCAGCAGGCTGCGTCCCTCAGCATCCGTCTTCGCGGTGGTCACGATGGTTATCTCCATGCCTCTCAGCTTGTCGATCTTGTCGTAGTCGATCTCCGGGAAGACCAGTTGCTCGGTCAGCCCGAGGGTGAGGTTACCGTGCCCGTCAAAACGGGCCACCACCCCCCGGAAATCGCGGATTCTCGGCAGCGCGATGCTGACCAGCCGATCCACGAACTCGTACATCCGGGTTCCGCGCAGCGTCACCTTGAGTCCGATCGGCATCCCCTCTCGGAGCTTGAAAGCGGCGACCGACTTACGCGCCTTGCGCACCGAGGGCTGCTGCCCGGTGATGATGCGCAGGTCCATGGTGGCGGAGTCCAGGGCCTTGGCGTTGGAGCTGGCCTCGCCGATCCCGATGTTGACCACTACCTTCTCCAGCCGGGGTACCTGCATCACGTTGAGGTAGCCAAACTCGGTGACCATTCCGGGGATGACTGTCTCCCGGTAGTTCTCCAGCAGCCTGGGGGTGACGGCGACCTGGGTGTTCATGCCCGGGGTGGCCTCAGATAGGCCTGATCACAGCGCTTGCAATAGGCCACGAAATGATCCCCCTCCATGCGCCGCCCCAATCTGGTGGGCTGGTCGCAGTTAAGGCAGATCAACTGAACGTTGCTGTAGTGCAGCGGCGCTGGAAAGTCGATGACCCCGCCCTGCATGGCGGTGGTGCCGCCTCGCCTGGCCCCGGCCCGCTGGTGGCGCTTGTGGATGTTGACCCCGTTGACCACGATGCGCTGCTCCGCGGAGAGCGTCCGCTCGACCACTCCCCGCTTCCCCCGCTCGGCACCGGAGATCACCACCACGGTATCCCCGGAGCGGATGTCGAGGGCCCGCACGTGGGGCAGCGGCTGGTGACGTCGCCGACGCATGGCTAGAGCACCTCCGGGGCCAGGGAGACAATCTTCATGAAGTTGCGATCGCGAAGCTCGCGGGCCACCGGGCCGAAGATCCTCGTGCCGCGCGGGTTGTTCTGGGGGTTGATCAGGACCGCCGCGTTGTCGTCGAAGCGGATCCTGGTGCCATCAGGCCGGCGACACTCCTTGGCGGTTCGAACCACCACCGCCTTGACCACATCTCCCTTTTTGACGCCGGAGTTGGGCTGGGCGACCTTGACCGCGGCCACGATGACGTCTCCCAGCGAGGCATAGCGGCGCGCTGAGCCACCCATCACCCGGATGCAGAGAATCTCTCTGGCCCCGCTGTTGTCAGCCACCTTGAGCACGGTCTCCTGCTGGATCAACGACTACCTGGCCTTCTCGACAATCTCGAGCACCCGCCACCGCTTGGTGCGGCTGAGCGGCCGGGTCTCCATGATTCGGACCCGATCTCCGGTGTGGCACTCGTTGGTCTCGTCGTGAGCCTGGAAGCGGTGACTTCGGCGCAGCACCTTACGGTAGAGAGGGTGGGCGCGGAGGTCCTCGACCTCGACCACCACCGTCTTCTCCATCTTGTCGCTGACGACCAGGCCGACTCTGACCTTGCGCCGTTCCCGAACCGCCGGGGTGGTCTCGGTCATCCCGGCTCTCCGGCGATGTCCTCGATCTCCCGGGCCCGGATCAGGGTGTGCACCCTGGCTATGCCCCGCCTGACCTCGCGAATGCGGCGGTGCTGCTCCAGCTGGCCGGTCGCCCGCTGCAGTCGCAGTTGGAGCAGCTCCTGACGCCGGTCACGGAGAGCCTCCTCCAGTCCGATGTCGTCCAGGTCCCGCAGCTGCTGCACGTCGACCGCCTGCTTGGTCATTCGCCACCTTCCGAGGTGCCGGCCTCTTCGCGGGCGACGAAGCGGGTCTTGACCGGCAGCTTGTGCGCCGCCAGCCGCATCGCCTCCTTCGCCGTATCCAAGCCCACACCATCCATTTCAAAGAGAATTCGCCCCGGCAGGACCACGCTCACCCAGCCCTCGGGGTTCCCCTTGCCAGACCCCATGCGGGTCTCGGCGGGCTTCTTCGTGACCGGCTTATCCGGATAAACTCGAATCCAGATCTTACCGCCTCGGCGGACGTGCCTGGTCATCGCCCGTCGGGCCGCCTCGATCTGCCGGTTGGTCATCCAGCAGGGCTCCAGCGCCTGCAGCCCGTATGGGCCGAACGCCAGCGACGATCCCCGGTAGGCGGCGCCAGTCATCCGGCCCCGGTGCTGCTTGCGGTGCTTGGGGCGGCGGGGGATCAACATCTCAGGCGCCTTCTTCGGGCTTCTTCACAGCCGGCTTGGCCGCCCGCTTGCGCGGGGCCGCGACCGGCTTTGGAG
>JBARIA010000090.1:0-49572 GCA_049799515.1 Candidatus Dormiibacterota bacterium
CCGCCGGACGATGGAACGTCGGCAACGCGCTGGCGGCCCTCGCCGCCGGACTGTTGCTGGAGCAATCGCTGCCCGCTCTGGCCGGCGGCCTGGCGGAGCTCCGGGCGGTGCCCGGACGGATGGAGGCGGTCGACCTCGGGCAACCCTTCGCCGTGGTCGTCGATTACGCCCATACCCCGGCCGCGTTGACCCTGGCCCTGCATGAACTAAGGGGGGCCACCGCGGGACGGCTCTGGGTGGTGTTTGGCAGCGCCGGGGAGCGGGACACCGCCAAGCGGGCGGAGATGGGGCGGATCGCTGCCCAGCTCGCTGACCAGGTGGTCATCACTTCGGAGGACCCACGGGGCGAGGACCCGGAGGCGATCATCGACGAGATCTGGGGCGGCGCGCTGGCCGGCGGGGCCGAACCTGACGCCAACCTGCACCGGGACGCGGAGCGCGACCGAGCGGTCCGAATTGCCATCGGCGCGGCCCTGCCCGGGGACACGGTCCTGCTCGCTGGAAAGGGCCACGAGCACAGCATCATCGGAGGTAGCGGGGCGGTACCGTGGGACGAGCGGGTGGCTGCGGAGACGGCGCTGCGGGATCTCAGGGGGCTTTGAGGGTTGGGACCGATCGCGGGGAAGATGCGACCAGGGTCAGTCAGGGGAATCAGATGAGCGCCAGCCCGCAGGAGCTGGTCACCCTGGGCTCCGAGGGGGTCGCTGCTGAGGCAGTGGTGCAGGTCGCCCGCGAGGGGGCACGGGTGGAGATTTCCGCCAGAGCCACCGCCGCCATGGAGCTGGCCCGGGCCCTGGTGGACCAGGCCGGCACCGGCCCGGACCCCGTCTACGGCGTCTCGACCGGGTTCGGCCTTTTGGCAACGACCCGGATCGATCCGGACCGGCGCTCCGACCTGCAACACGCCCTGATCCGCTCTCACGCCGCCGGGATGGGAGACCCGGTTGAGCAGGAAGTGGTGCGGGCGATGATGCTCCTCCGTGCCCGCACTCTCTGCATGGGCTTATCCGGCAGCCGGCCGGCCGTGGCCACCGGGCTGGTCGACCTGCTCAATGCCGGGATCACCCCGGTCGTCCCCGAGCACGGCTCGCTCGGAGCCAGTGGGGATCTGGCACCCCTCGCTCACATGTCCCTGGTGCTGATCGGGGAGGGGCGCGCCGAACTCCCCGACGGCCGAATCGTCGATGGCGCCAGCGCGCTTTCGGAGTCCGGGCTCACTCCACTCCGGCTGGAGGTCAAGGATGGACTCAGCCTGATCAACGGAACCGACGGAATGCTGGGGATGCTGGTGCTGGCCCTGGCCGATCTCGCGGTGCTGCTTCCCACCGCGGACATCGCCGCCGCCCTCTCCACCGAGGGGCTGATGGGAACTGATCGGCCCTTCGCCGCCGATCTCCATGCCATCCGTCCCCATCCCGGGCAACTGCAGAGCGCGGCCAATCTGCGGCTGCTCCTGCGCGGGTCGGCGCTCCTGGCCTCCCACCGCAGCTCGCCCCACCTGGTTCAGGATCCCTACTCGATCCGCTGCGCGCCCCAAGTGGCGGGGGCGGCCCGGGATACGACCGAATTCGCCCGCCAGGTCGCCGAGCGAGAGTTGAGGTCCGCGGTGGACAACCCGGTGGTGCTGCCGGACGGCCGGCTGGAGTCAACCGGCAACTTCCACGGCGAACCGCTGGCATTTGCCTGCGACTTCCTCAGCATCGCCGCAGCCGAGGTGGCGGCGATCGCCGAGCGCCGGGTCGACCGGATCCTGGACCCGGCCCGGTCCGCGGGGTTGCCCCCCTTCCTGGCCCCGGAGGCAGGGGTCAACTCGGGGCTGATGATCGCCCAGTACACCGCCGCCGCTATCGTGGCGGAGAACCGGCGGCTGGCCGCCCCCGCCAGCGTGGACTCCATACCCACCTCAGGGATGCAGGAGGACCACGTCTCGATGGGCTGGGGGGCGGCCCGCAAGCTGCGCCAGGTGGTGACCAACCTGTCCCGGGTGCTTGCCGTGGAACTGCTGGCAGCCTCGAGGGCGCTGGAGCTGCGGGCACCGCTCAAGCCTTCCGTGCCGGATGCCGGCGTGGCGAAGCTGGTGCGCCAGCTGGGTGGCGGCGTCGGGCCGGATCGCTTCCTCTCCCCTGAGCTGGAGGCGGTGGCCGCGGCCGTCCGGTCAGGCGAGATCCTCCGCCAGGCGGAGTCGGTGGTGGGCGAGCTTCTGTGAGCGGAGCCCGGCCGGTGAGGGCTCCCCGAGGATCCGAGATCAGCTGCAAGGGCTGGCCCCAGGAAGCGGCCATGCGGATGCTGATGAACAACCTCGACCCGGAGGTGGCCGAGAATCCCGACCAGCTGGTGGTCTACGGCGGCTCAGGTCGTGCCGCCCGCTCCTGGGACGCCTATGACGCGATCATCCGCAGCCTCCGGCAACTGGAAGGCGACGAGACCCTCCTGGTTCAGTCCGGCAAACCGGTCGGGGTCTTCCGCACCCACGAGTGGGCCCCCCGGGTCCTGATCGCCAACGCCCTCCTGGTGCCCCAGTGGGCGACCCAAGAGGAGTTCCGCCGGCTGGAGCTGGAGGGGCTGACCATGTACGGGCAGATGACCGCCGGCTCCTGGATCTACATCGGTACCCAGGGCATCCTCCAGGGCACCTTCGAGACCTTCGCCGCCATCGCCAACAAGCGGTTCGGCGGGACTCTGGCTGGAACCGTATCTCTGACCGCGGGACTGGGCGGGATGGGCGGCGCCCAACCGCTGGCGGTGACCATGAACGGCGGAGTCGCACTGTGCGTCGAGATCGACCCGGAGCGCATCCAGCGCCGGCTCGACCACCGCTACCTGGATCGATGGGCCCCCGACCTGGACTCGGCGCTGGAGCAGGCGGAGGCGGCGAGATCCTCCCGAGTGGCGGTCTCGATCGCGGTGCTCGGCAATGCCGCCGACCTCGTTCCCGAGATCCTGAAGCGCAACTTCCAGGTCGACATCGCGACCGACCAGACCCCAGCCCACGACCCCCTCATGTACCTGCCGGCAGGACTGACCCTGCCCGAGGCAGCCGACCTCCGGCTGGAGGATGCCGGAGATTACATCCGGCGCAGCCGGGAGTCGATGGCCCGGCATGTCTCGGCTCTGGTGGAACTGCAGGACCGGGGTGCCGAGGTCTTCGACTACGGCAACAGCCTCAGGGCCGAGGCGGAACTGGGTGGCTGCACCAGAGCCTTCGACTACCCGGGCTTCGTTCCCGCCTACATCCGGCCCCTGTTCAGCGAGGGCAAGGGACCCTTCCGGTGGGCGGCCCTGAGCGGTGACCCCGCGGACATCGCGGCCACCGATCAGGCCGCCCTGGAGGAGTTCCCCGAGAACGAAGCCCTGGCTCGCTGGATCCGAATGGCCTCCGATCGGGTCGCCTTCCAGGGGCTTCCGGCTAGGATCTGCTGGCTGGGCTACGGGGAGCGAGACCGGCTCGGGATGCGCTTCAACCAGATGGTTGCCAGCGGTCGGCTGAAGGCGCCGATCGTGATTGGCCGTGACCACCTGGACTCGGGCTCGGTCGCCTCCCCCTACCGGGAGACGGAGTCGATGCAGGACGGCAGCGACGCCATCGCCGACTGGCCCATCCTCAACGCCCTCCTCAACACCTCGAGCGGGGCGACCTGGGTCTCGGTGCACCACGGCGGCGGGGTGGGGATCGGCCGGTCGATCCACTCCGGGCTGGTGGCAGTCGCCGACGGCTCGGAGTTGGCCGGCCAGAAGCTGGCCCGCTGCCTTCTGAACGATCCCGGTACCGGGGTGATCCGCCACGCCGATGCTGGCTACCAGATCGCCCTCGACACCGCGGCGGACCGTGGCGTCCGGATCCCCATGCGGGAGGGCTGATGGCCCTCTGGCTGGCCGAGCTGGCCTGGACCGGGGAGAGGCTCTTGCCGAGGGTCCTACTCGAGGAGCAGGCCGGCCGGCTCCGACGGGTCGAAGAGCTGGGTCCGGCCCCGATCCCCCAGGGGGCGAGGGTGCTCTCCGGGCTCACCCTCCCCGGGCTGGCCAACGTCCACTCCCACGCCTTCCACCGGGCATTGAGGGGTCGGTGCCAGGCGCCCGAGCAAGGGGGGCGGGACTTCTGGGAGTGGCGGCGCCGGATGTATGCCTTGGCCTCCTTCCTGAACCCCGACCAGTACTTCGAACTCTCCCGGGCGACCATGGGGGAGATGACTCTGGCCGGGATCACGGCGGTCGGGGAGTTTCACTACCTCCATCAGCAGCCAGGCGGCCAGCCGTATCGGCGTCCCGAAATGGAAGAAGCGTTGGTGGCGGCCGCGGCCGAGGCCGGACTGCGCCTCACCCTGCTTGACACCTGCTACCAGCGCGCCGGCTTCGACGAAGCTCCGCTGAAGGGCGCCGCCATCCGCTTCGGCGACGGGGACGTCAGCAGCTGGGCTCGGCGGGCGGATCGGCTCGTTGAGAGCCCAACGGTGCGTCGAGGAGCGGCGATCCACAGCGTCCGAGCGGTGGAGCAGGACGCCATGCGAGTGGTGGCGGAATGGGCCGTCGAGCGGAGCGCGCCCCTGCACCTTCATCTCTCGGAGCAGCCGGAGGAGAACGCGGCCTGCCTTCGGGCGACTGGCCTGACCCCCACAGCCCTGGCGGACTCCTGTGGGGTGCTCGGCGCCCAGACCACTGCGGTCCATGCGATCCACCTGACCGAGAGTGACATCGCCCGGTTGGGCGAGACGGGTACCAAGGTCTGCGTTTGCCCCACCACTGAGCGTGATCTGGGAGATGGGGTCTGCCCGGCGGATGAGCTCCAGGCGGCCGGCAGCCCGCTCTGCCTGGGCAGCGACAGCAACGCGGTGGTCGATCTCTTCGAGGAGGCGCGGGCGATCGAGCTCGACCGCCGCTTGGTCACCGGGCACCGGGGCAGGCTTAGCGCCGAGAGCCTGCTGGGAGCGACCACCTACCAGGGGATGAAGGCGCTGGGATGGGATGCCGGGGAGCTGAAGCCCGGTCGCCTCGCCGACTTCACCACGGTGGAGCTTTCCACTTCTCGGATGGCCGGGGCTGGGCTGGCCGATCTTGTGTCACGGGTGGTCTTTGGAGCCAGCGCCGCCGACATCGGGTCGGTGGTCGTGGGGGGCGTGGAGGTGGTTCGGGACGGCCGTCACCTGCGGCTGGGAAGTGTGGCAGAGAAGCTGGAGAACGTATTGGAAGCGGTGGAGCCTTCCTGGCAAAGGGCGCTCGAGGAGATGCCCTGATGACCACCCTGCTCGCTCGTGTGGGCCGGCTCTTCACCGCCGGCCAGCCGATCGCCGAGAAGGTCGATGTTCTGATCGGTGCGGGGTCGATCATGGCGGTCGGCGTGAGCGGTTCGTTGGATCCGCCAGACGAGTGCGAACTCTACGACTGCCAGGGCGCGCTCCTGACCGCGGGCCTGATCGACGCTCACACCCATCCGGTCTACGGCCGTCCCCGGCTCGCCGAGATCTCAGAGCGCTCGGCCGGGACCAGCTACCAGGTGATTGCGGCCCGCGGGGGCGGGATCAAGGCCACCGTCCAGGACACCAGGGAGGTGCCCTGGGAGAAATTGGAGCTGGGACTGCGGGACCGGCTGCGCCGATGGTTGCAGGCGGGGACCACCACCGTCGAGGCCAAGACCGGGTACTGGCTGGAGCGGGACGGCGAGCTGCAGGCGGTGCGACTGCTGCGGAAGCTTTCCACCGACACCCAATTGCCGAGCTTGGCGGTGACATTTCTGGGGGCGCACGGGCTGCCCCAAGAGTTTGAGGGGCGGCGCCAAGAATTCGTCGAAGAGGTCGGGCGCTGGAGCCCGGATGCCCATCGCGAAGGGGCACGTTTTGCTGACGTTTTCTGCGACGAAGGAGCCTTCACGGTAGCCGAGTCCCGGCAGCTGCTCAGCTCGGCTCGGCAGGCCGGGATGGCACTGCGCATCCACGCAGACGAGCTGGCGCTCACCGGAGGAACAGAGCTGGCGATCGAGCTGGGGGCGGTCTCCGCTGACCATCTGTTGCGCATCGGTGCGGCCCAGATCGCGGCTCTGGCCGCCTCCTCGACGGTGGCGACGCTCTGTCCCGTGACCGCGCTGGCCATGGGCCGGACGCCGCCCGCCCGCGAGCTGCTAGCCGCCGGGGTTCCAGTGGCCCTGGGCAGCGACCACAACCCGGGAACGTCGGGGGCCACCTCCATGAGCCTGATCGTCTGGCTGGCCGTCAGCGAATTGGGGCTTAGCGTCGAGCAGGCGCTGACTGCCGCCACCCTGGGCGGCTCCCTCTCTTTGGCGCTGCCGGATCGCGGTCGGATCGCGCCCGGGATGGCGGCCGACCTGGTGCTCTGGGACACCGATCACGAGGGGGGCTTCGCCTGGAGCCCAGAACTCCGGCCCCGGCAGGTCTGGCGGGCGGGTGAGCCGTGCCGGGGGCAGTCGGCGAGCTAACCGGGCGGCTGCCTCACAAACCGGAGGAGGTGACTGCGGCCGGAGATCTCCAGCCGCAGTTGGCCCACCCCGGCCCGACCGGCAGCCTGGGCCAGCTCACCGTCAAGACTCACCGATCCGCCGACGTGAACCAGGCCCTCTCCTCCCACCCGGAGCAGGCGGCAGGCGGTACGCAAGAGCGCGGTAGCCGGCAGCGCCGCCCGGGAGACCAGGACATCGGCTCCTAGAAAACCCTCACCTCGAGCTGCCTCCAGGGCGTCCTGCGCTAGCACCTGAGTCTCAGAGAGGCCCAGCTGCCCGAGACATCCGAGCAGGAAGGCTGCCTTTGCCCGATCCCTCTCGATCAGGCCCACCGCCAGCTGGGGTTGGGAGATCGCCAGCGGGATGCCGGGGATGCCGCCGCCGCTGCCCAAGTCGAGGACGCGCTCACCGGAAGACCATGTGCGCAGCGGGACCAGATCCAGCGATTCCTCTACGTGTCGAGTCCACGCCTGCGCCCGTGGTACCCGAGTCAGATTGAGCCGGTTGGAGTCCGCGTAGAGCAAATCGAGATATCGCTCCAGCAACACCCGCTGGCGCTCGCTCGGGCGGTGGGCCGGACGGCTCATGAAGGGGCTACCTCTGGCTCCCCCAAAAAACCCACCCGGACCCCTGAATCGTGACTCAGCTGAGCACGTCGTGGCGGGCCAGCGAGACCATCGACAAGCTCAGCAGGACCAGCCACCAGACCGCGATCACGATGACCGTCTCAGCCAGCGAAGTCGGCACCGCAGGGGTGGTCAGCGTGTTCACCGGAGCCGAGTGGTGCACCTGTAGCAGCGTGGGCAGGTGGTTGAGATTGGGGCCGTAAAGGAAGGCGGTAACGTCCTTCCACACATTCGACTTGGTGATGGTGGTGAGCTGGCTGAGCGCCATCGACAATCCGTTGTCAATGGGAAAGAACAGCATGGCCAGCAGCATGCCGGCGGTCACTGAGCGCAGCATCGCGGTCATCGCGACCGCCAGCACGATGCAGGAGAACTCGCTGATCGCGCAGGAGAGGATCGCCAGCCCAACGTTCTCCCACGCTGCCGCCGGCAACCCCTGCAGTGCAGACAAGGAACCGGTCTGATGCTGCACTACCGCTACCGTGCCGATCGCCGAGAGCACAGCGATTCCCGCCAGGAGCAGAACGGCATAGATACAAAGCGCCGTAATCTTGGCGGCCAGAAACTGTTGGCGCCCGGTGCCCCGGGAGAATAGCACCCGGATCGTGCCCAGGTCGTACTCCATCCCCAGCAATCGCGAGCCGGTCAAGAGCAGGGTGACCCCGGCGCCGGCCGCGAAGAATATTTGCAGGGGATGCAGAAGGCTGTAGAAGCCCGTCAGCGGATGCTCGGTCAGCGACTGCTGGTACTGCGGCTCGCTGGCGAAGAGCAGCATGATCAGAGTGAGGAACAGCAGGCCCAGGACGGTTATGACCACCGTGGGCCGGTTGCGGCGCAGCTTGTAGAGCTCGCCCCCCAGTGCGCCCCTGAAGGTTGGTCGCGGAGGTCGAGATCCAGCCACCGCCAGGGTACTGAGAGAGGGGGTGATCACTGGCCCTCACCGGTGAGCTCGAGGAAGATCTCCTCCAGGTCGCGCTGCTGCCTGAGGATCCCGTCCGGCACGAAGCCGGCCCGGCTCAAGACCGTGTTGAGTTCCCGACCCCGCCCTCCAGGCGCCTCGGTGACGATCCGCCCCTGGGCGTCCAGCCGGGCTCCCTGCCCCCAAGGCTGGCAGTGGAGCAGGTCCAGCGCTTCCTGGGAGTCCTCCACCTCCACCACGAATGGACCGGTCGACTGCCGAAAGTCCCCAATCGGACCGACTTGGATCAACTTTCCCTGGCGAAGGATCCCCACCCGGTCGCAGAGACGCTCCACCTCGCCCAGGACGTGGCTGGAGATGAACACGGTTTTGCCTGCATCACGGAGTTCATGCAGAAGCGAGCGGATCGACTTGATCCCGGCCGGATCGAGGCCGTTGGCCGGCTCGTCGAGGACCAGCAGCTCGGGGTCATGCAGGAGTGATGTCGCGAGCCCCAGCCTTTGCCTCATCCCCAAGGAGTAGGTCCCGACCTTGTCCCGCTGCCGCTCGCGAAGGTCCACCAGCTCCAGGAGTGCGTCGATTCGGCTGGCGGGGACCCCGCCCAGGGGGGCAGCAAAGACCCTCAGGTTGTCCCGGCCGCTGAGGTGCAGATAGAGAGCGGGCGTCTCCACCAGCGGCCCGACCTTGGGGAGAACCGCCGACCCGTGGCGGGCCACATCCTGGCCGAAGACCTCCACCCAGCCGGAGCTGGGATGGATCAACCCCAACGCCATCCGCATAGTGGTCGTCTTCCCCGCCCCGTTCGGGCCTAAGAAGCCGAAGATCTCGCCGGAGTGGACCTCGAGGTTGAGGTGTTCCACCGCGATCTTGGATCCGAAGCGCTTGCCTAGCTCGTGGGCCGCCAGCACCGTCTGGGCACCACTCCCTAGCAAGGGAGAGTAAATCGCGGTTGGCACCGCGGCATCGCTCCCTGGAGGCTGACCCTCACTCATGGTCGAATCGCGCCCCGGAGCGGAGGGGTCCCCAATGCCCACCCAGCCATGATCGGGCATCGCTCCCCTTTTGGGGGAACTGCCCCAGATCCGGTCTGCGTCTGTTGACAGGCGGCGGCACACCCCGGTAGCGTCCCTCGCCGTGCTGAATGTTGTGACCTCCGCGCGCCCCCGGCCCGTTCTGGCCGACCTCATCCCCGGGGAGAGGGTGCGCGACGTCCTGGTCGTTCTCGGCTACGCGGGACTGGTCGGCCTCTCGGCCCAACTCTCGATCCGCCTCCCCTTCACTCCAGTGCCGATCACCGGTCAGACCTTCGCTGTGCTGCTGGGAGGTCTGGCGGTCGGGACTGGCCGGGGCGCCATCGGGATGTTGCTCTACCTGGTCCTGGGCTTGGTGGGGGTGCCCTGGTTCGCAGGCGGCACTCACGGGATCTCGTCTTCGGTCTTGCCCAGCCTGGGCTACGTCGTGGGCTTCATCTTCGCCGCCTGTGTCCTGGGCCAGTTGGCCCGGCACGGGTTCGATCGACACCCCCTGACGGTGATCATGGCGCTGGTTGCGGGGAACGCGGTGATCTATCTCTTCGGCGCCACCTGGCTAGCCTGGCAGTTGCACGTAGGACCCTCCCAAGCGATCTCGCTGGGGGTCACCCCCTTCTTGCTGGGCGATGCCCTGAAGGCGGTGCTGGCTGCGGCCCTGCTCCCGGCGGCCTGGAAGCTGACCGGCTCCTCCCGGAGCCGCGACGTGCCCCGACCCTAGTAGAGGCCGAGTTCCAGCTTGGCCTCGTCCGAGGCCATGGTGTGGGGGTCCCAGGGCGGGTCCCAGATCAGGTCGACCTTGACGTCGCGGATCCCGGGCAGGAACTGGGTAGCGGCGTGCACCTGCGACTCCAACATCGGCCCCATCGGGCAGTAGGGGGTGGTCAGGGTCATTGAGACTACGGCATCGCCCTCTTTGTCAACGGTCACTCGGTAGACCAATCCCAGGCTGACGATATCCAGGCCCAACTCGGGGTCAATCACCTCCCGCAAAGCCTCATGGACGTCGTCGCCGGTCGCCTTCGGACCCGTGGCGGGCTGTGCCGCCGAGGTCGCGGACCCCACCTCCTCGGACTCAGTCGTCGGTTCGGCCATCGGATCCCTCCAGTTGGGTCAGGCCCGCCTCGAGAGCGGTCCAGGGCAGCATCGCGCACTTGATCCGGGCCGCATAGCGGCGCACCCCGGCCAGGGCCTCCAGGTCGCCTATCTCCCCCACGGTGGCCGGGTCCTGGCCCTCCACGAGCATGGCGCGAAAGCGACTGATCAGATCCCTGGCATTGGCCACAGACTTGCCCTGGATCTCCTCGCTCATCATCGAGGCGGCGGCCATCGAGATCGAGCAGCCCTGTCCTTCGAACCCGACCGCCGCCACCGCTCCATCCTGCACCCGCAGGGTGAGGTCGACCTCGTCGCCGCAGAGTGGGTTGTGCCCGTGGGTGGCGACGTCAGCTGGCTCCACCAGACCCCGATGGCGGGGATGCCGGTAGTGGTCCAGGATGATCTCCCGGAAGAGCTCGTCGTCTAGGCCGACAGGGTTGGCTTGGGCCACTGATTCATCGTACGCCGCTTCGAAAAAACGAGCGGGGACCGGAGTCGGCCTCCAGTCCCCGCCGTTTGGTTTGCGAAATGAGTCCTGCTGACGCGGGACGGCCACGGCCCCGGGCTTCAGACCCGGATCAGCTGTCCGTGGGTGACCAGCGCGTCGAGAGAGTTCGGGCCCGGGCCACAGTCCTCAGTCGGTCCCCAAGAGTGTGAGAGTCCGTTTAGTACTACCTTCGAGCATGGGCATTCCCTCCTTTTTCTTGGGGTACCGCCGCAACAGGGACTTCCTTGCGGCCCTGCTGGGACGGCCGGACGACGCTGTCACCTCCTAGTCTAGGCGGGACACCAGCGGACGTGCGAGGGCTCACCGCCCCGCCGCCAGACGCGGCCGGCTCGCGTCTGAGGCGCTCGCTGGCAGCTGGCCGGTCTGATCTGAGCTTCCAGTGGATCTCGACTGGGCCAGGGGTCCGATGATCAGCGGCCACACGCTCCAAGGGCCGCTCGGGGGCGGGCTCAACCCATTCAAGAGCTGGTGTCCGCTCGATAAGCTGCCCAACATCGCCGACATCGTGGAGGGATCGTGATGAGGACGGTTGCGGTGGGCACGGCCAAGGGGCTCTTCATCCTGGAGCAGCAGGGGCCGGATCCGGCCACCGCCGACTGGGGGATGCGGGGACCCTACCTGTCAGGGTGGGAGGCCACCACCATCGCGATGGAACAGCGGGAAGGTCGGCTGGAGCTCCTAGCTGGCCTAGGCAGCTATGTCTACGGCCCCCATGTGCGGCGCAGCCTCGATCGGGGCGAATCCTGGGAGCCAGTCGGCTCCGGCCCCGGCTTCAGCAGCGAGGACGATGGGCCGACGGTGGCGCGGATCTGGACTCTGCATCGACTGGCAGGGTCGGGGGAGCTGGTGGCGGGGGTCGCCCAGGCCGGGCTCTTCCGCTGGGATGACAGAGCGCTGACCTGGCGAGAGTACACCTCGATCACCGACCACCCGACCAGGGCGGGGTGGCTGCCCGGCGCCGGCGGAATGTGCCTCCACACCGTGCTCACCGACAGCCGTCGGCCGGGCCGGATCACGGTGGGGATCTCTTCGGTCGGAACCCTCCGCAGCGACGATGACGGAGCCACCTGGAACGTCAAGAATCAGGGGGTAACCGCGGCCGTCGAGGCGGAGGAGCCTAAGTACTCGGAGCTAAACCGCTGCGTCCATCGGCTGGTGTTCGACCCTGCCGATCCGGACCACCTCTTCCAGCAGAACCACACGGGTGTCTATCGCTCCTTCGATGCCGGTGACAACTGGGAGCGCATCGAATCAGGCCTGCCGTCGCGGTTTGGCTTCGGTATGACCGCTCTCGACCATTCCCCGTCGACGCTTTTCGTAGTCCCACTCACCAGTGATGAGGTCCGGATTCCTTTGGATGGACGGCTCTGGGCGTATCGCTCAACGGATTACGGTGATAGCTGGGTGGCCTGCGGAACCGGAATGCCACTGCGCAACTACGGGGCGGTACTGAGAGACGCCCTTACCACTGGAATCGGCGATGCGTCGTCGGTCTACTTTGGCACAACCAGTGGTGAGCTCTACGCCACCTGGGACGCAGGAGACAGCTGGCGCCGCTTGCCGGGAGTCTACCCGCGGATCCTGAGCGTGCGTGCGATCGACCCTGAGTAATGCCCACCGTAAGGGTGTGGATCCCCGGTTTATTGCGGGATTTCACCAACGGGGAAGTGGAGTTTGCGGTGACCGCCACTACTGTCGGCGCCGCTCTGGAGGCGGCCGTGGCACGCCACCCCCTGCTCCGCACTCATCTAGCGGATGAACACGGTCGTCCGAGACCGAATGTGAACGTGTTTCACAACAACGACATGGTTCGGGGGGACGCGGAGCTCGCATCGGCTCTGGCCGAGGGTGATCGCATCACAATTTTGCAGTCGGTGAGCGGTGGTTCGTGCACGGTCATAGGACTCCACGTCGGAAACGAGAGTGAGTACATGTCTACGCTTGACAGCATCTGCGGGACGACCAGCCTCGGCGACGCAGCCAGCCGGGCGCCTCGGTGCGGCTTGCTCAGCCACCGAAGATGCGGTTGGCCTCGCCCAGTGCGGCAACCAGAGCGTCTACGTCATCGCGGGTGTTGTAAAGGTAAAAGCTGGCCCGCGCAGTGGCCGCTACCTTGAGGCTGCGCATCAATGGCTGACAGCAATGGTGCCCGGCCCGGATCGCGACCCCGAAACGATCCACGATGGTGCCCACGTCGTGGGGATGGACTCCCTCCAGGTTGAATGAGACGATGCCCAGCTGATCCGGTCCCTGGGGGCCGTAACGGGTCAGGCCGGAGACCTCCGAGAGCATCTCGTCGGCGTACTCGGTGAGCTCGGCGCCGTGGCGGAAGATGGCCGGCATGCCCACTTTTTCCAGGTAGCCGACGGCGGCCTGCAGTCCGGCAGCGCCGGCGATGTCCGGAGTGCCGGCCTCGAACTTGTGCGGGATTTCGTCCCAGCTGGTCTTCTCCAGGGTCACCACCGAAATCATCGACCCACCGGTCAGAAACGGCGGCATCTCGTCCAGCAGCTCGGGACGGCCGTAGAGGACCCCGATCCCGGTGGGCCCACACATCTTGTGCGCGGAGAAGGCGTAGAAGTCGGCATCCAATGCTCCGATGTCGACCGGCATGTGGGGCACCGCCTGGGCGCCGTCAACCAGCACCGTGATCCCCTCGGCGTGAGCCCGACTGATCAGCTCGCCAACCTCATTGATGGTCCCCAGCACGTTGCTCACATGGGCGACCGCGAGCAGGCGGGTGGGTGCCCGCAGGAGCCGGGCTGTTGCCTCCCGGTCGAGACGGCCGTCTGGGGTCACTGGGATGAACTCCAGCTGGCAACCGGTCTGGTCGCGGACCCGCTGCCAGGGCACCAAGTTGGAGTGGTGCTCCATCTCGGTGCAGACGATCCGGTCCTCTGGTCCGAATCGCTCCCGGGCGAAGGCCTGTGCCACCAGGTTGATTCCTTCAGTGGTATTACGCACGAACACCACCCCTCGGGGATCGGCACCGACCAAGCGAGCTATCGCTACCCGGGCGCCCTCGAAGAGCTCAGTGGCCCTTTCGCCCAGTACATGGACCCCTCGGTGCACATTGGCGTTGGCGTGACGGTAGTAGTCGGAGACGGCGTCGATCACCGCCTCAGGCTTCTGGGAGGTGGCGGCACTGTCGAGGTAGACCAGCTGGCGGCCGTTGACCCTCTCCTGAAGAATGGGGAAATCGGCCCGAATCCTGGTCGCCTCGAGCACCGGCGCCGGGATCACAGCTCTTCCTCGCTGAGCGCAACCCAGAGCTCACCACCCCGCAGTTCCACCTGGTGGACCCTCACCGGCTCCACCGCCGGGAGCCCGATCGGCTCGCCGGTCTCCAGGTCAAACTGGCTGCCGTGCAGTGGGCACTCGATGGCGCAGGTCTTGGGGTGGAGCTCCCCCTCGGAGAGGGAGGCCATGGCGTGGCTGCAGGTGTCGTCCAGGCAGTGAAAGCTTCCGTCGACGTTGAAGACCGCAATGGGCAAATCCCCGATCTCGACCCGGGCGGCGTGTCCCGGAGGGATGGCCTCCGCATCGCAGATCTGGATCCACTCCGCCATCAGGCAGGGCGACTGGAGCTGGCCAGTGCTCCCGACCTGGCCAGCTCCTCGAGCGCCTCCAGCACCACGCCCCGCCCGCACTCGCGCAGCGTGCCCTCGGGGAACGAGTCGACGACGTCGGCGAAGAATCCCTCGACGATCAGGCGTCGAGCCTGCTCCCGCTCAATCCCCCGACTCTCGCAGTAGAAGAGCTGGTTGTCGTCGATCCGACCGGCGGTGGAGCCGTGAGTGCATCGGACGTCGTTGGCCAGGATCTCCAGGGTGGGATTGCTGTCGGACTTGGCCTGGGGACTGAGCAGCAGGTTGCGGTTCTGGACGTAGGCATTGGTCTTCTGAGCACCTTCCTCGACCCGGATCAGGCCGGCGTAGACCGACCTCGACCGGTCGGCCACCGCCACCCGGTAGAGGAGGTCACTGACCGCGCCCCTGGCAATGTGGTCCTGCAGGGTCTGCACGTCGTAGTGCTGCCGCTGACGACCGACACAGAGTCCGACCAGGCGAGTGTCCGAGCCCTCGCCTTGCATCAGAACCTCGAAGTAGGACTTCTGCCAGGCGGCACCGAGCATGTTCCAGCGGACGTCGTACCGGGCTTCCTGGCCGACCTGGGCTCGCACTGTCGACTGCAGCACCGTTTGGTCGCCACAGCGCTGGAAGATCACATGGGTGAGATGAGCGCCACGAGCCAGCGCCACCTCGACCACAGGGACCAGCAGGGAGGGGTCGTCATCGGGTGAGAGCCACTCCTCTACCAGGGTCAGGCTAGCCCCCTCCTCCAGCTTGACCAGAGTGCGAGGGAAGCTGGCGCTGCCCTGGCTCACCCCGTGCAGGAGCCGGACATATCCATCGGGCTGCTGGCCCTTGCCGACAAGGACGCACGCCCCACCCCTGGTCCGGATGGTGTTGAGCGAGACTGATTTGCGCAGGCCGGGAGCGGCGACTACGCCAGCGACGGACTGCCAGCCATTGCCCTTAGCTGACAGCCCCGCTGCCAGGCCCAGGGCGACCGGCGACCGGACGACGGATTCGGGCAAGCTGTTGGGGAGCAGGTTTCCCCGTTCGTCGGAGATCACCGCCGCCGAAACATCCCCCGCGGAAAGCGGACCCTCCAGAGCCTCCCGCAGGTAGGGGGGGAGCTCGCCAGACCCCAGCGCCTGCGGCTCGGCGAAGTTGGCCGGGTCGAGCTTGTCGATCTGTGGGGTGCGCCGCCAGTCCTCGTCCCTACTTGAGGAGGGCCACGGCGCCTCCCGATAGGCGGCGAGCGCCGTCTGGCGGAGGGCAGTCAGCCAGTCAGGATCCCCGTCGGCGAGGGCAACGGTGGTTGCCTCCTCCCGGGTCATTCCGGAAGGTGCGGCGGTCTCCGTCAAGACCAGCTCAGCTGCTCCGGGGGCGAACCGCCCGCTTAGGCGAAGGGCTCACCCGACGCTGCCCTCCATCTGCAGGGAGATCAGCCGGTTGAGCTCCAGGGCGTACTCCATCGGCAGCTCCTTGACGAAGGGCTCGATGAAGCCGTTGACGATCATCGCGGTCGCCTCCTGCTCGGAGATGCCTCTCGACTGCAGGTAGAAGAGCTGCTCGTCACCAACTTTGCTCACCGTCGCCTCGTGGCCGATCTGGACGTCCTCAGCCTCCACATCCATGTACGGATAGGTGTCGCTGCGGGCCTGCTCATCGAGCAGGAGCGCGTCGCAGCGAACGCTCGACTTCACGTTGTGGGCCTTGGGATAGACCTTCAGGTGACCGCGGTACGAGGTCCGCCCGCTGCCCTTGCTGACCGACTTGCTGACGATGGTGCTGGTGGTGTTGGGGGCAACGTGGATGACCTTGGCGCCGGCGTCCTGGTGCTGGCCATCACCGGCAAAAGCCACCGAGAGGACCTCGCCGTGGGCGCCCTCGCCCATCAGGTAGATCGAGGGGTACTTCATGGTCACCTTGCTGCCCAGGTTGCCGTCGATCCACTCCACGACCGAGTGCTCCTTGGCGATCGCCCGCTTGGTGACCAGGTTGTAAACGTTGTTGGACCAGTTCTGGATGGTGGTGTACCGCACATGCGCGTTGGGCATGGCGATGATCTCCACCACCGCTGAGTGGAGCGAGTCCTTGCTGTAGGTGGGAGCGGTGCAGCCCTCGATGTAGTGGACGAAGCTGTCCTCCTCGGCGATGATCAAGGTCCGCTCGAACTGGCCCATGCTCTCGGTGTTGATCCGGAAGTAGGCCTGCAGCGGAATCTCGACCCGGACCCCCTTGGGGACGTAGACGAAGGAGCCGCCCGACCAGACCGCCGAGTTGAGAGCGGCGAACTTGTTGTCGTTGGGCGGAATCACCGTCCCGAAGTACTTGCGGAAGATCTCGGGGTGCTCGCGGAGCCCGGTGTCGCAGTCGCAGAAGAGGACCCCCAGCTTCTCCAGGTCCTCGCGGATGGAGTGGTAGACGACCTCGCTCTCGTACTGGGCTGAGACCCCGGCCAGAAACTTCCGCTCCGCCTCGGGAATGCCCAGGCGATCGAAGGTCCGCTTGATGCCCTCGGGCACTTCGTCCCAGGTGCGTCCCTGCTCCTCGGCCGGGCGCACGTAGTAGTAGATGTCATCGAAGTCGATCCCGCTCAGGTCGGCACCCCAGCTGGGCATCGGGCGCTGACGGAAGTGCTCCAACGCCTTGAGCCGGAACTCCAGCATCCAGGCCGGCTCCGACTTGCGCCGGGAGATGTCCGCCACCACTTCTGGCGAGAGACCACGCTCGGCTCGGAAGACGAACTCGTCGCCGTCGTTGAAGCCGTACTTGTAGTCCTTGGTCAGGTCCTTCGCGGCAACTGCCATGTGGTCCTTCCTCGCTTCATCCCCACCAGGAGGAGTAATTCCGACCTGTTACTAGGTATTTTACGCGACTAAGCTGCCGACGCGTCGGTCAGATCCAAACCCGCCTCACGCAGCATCGGGTCATACCCATCCTTCTCGATCTGGTCCACCAGTTCGCTACCCCCAGAAGCGATCACCCGGCCGGCCGCCATCACGTGCACCCGATCTGGCTTGATGTAGTCAAGGATCCGTTGGTAGTGGGTGATGATCAGGACCCCCATGCCGTCGCTGCGGACCCGGTTGACCCCCTCAGCGACCGTCCGGAGGGCATCGACGTCGAGGCCGCTGTCAGTCTCGTCTAGGATCGCCATCTCCGGGCGGAGCACCGCCAGCTGGACGATCTCCATCCGCTTCTTCTCACCACCGGAGAAGTTGTCATTGATGTAGCGGGACATGAAGGCGGGGTCCATCTTGAGAGCCGCCATCTGCTCCCGAACCAGCTTCAGGAACTCGCGTGCCGGCAACGCCTTGCCCTGGCCCTTGAGGGCGGCTCGCAGGAAGTTGACGGTGGTCACCCCGGGGATCGCCGTCGGGTACTGGAGGCTCAGAAAGAGACCCATTCGGGCCCGGTTTTCGGGCAGCATCCCGAGCAGGCTCTGGTCCTTCCAGCGAATCTCACCAGAGGTGACTTGGTACTTGGGATGCCCCATCACGGCGTAACCCAAGCTGGTCTTGCCAGCGCCATTCGGCCCCATCAGAGCGTGCACCTCTCCCTGGGGAACCGAGAGGCTGACCCCGGAGAGGATCTGCTTGCCGTCGACAGCGACCTCTAGGTCGCGGACCTCAAGCTGCGCCCTTGCCGAGGTCCGCTTAGACATGCGCAGGCTGCCTCTGGTCCCGATGGATCGGCAGGGTGGCGACCGGGCACTCCGGTTCGAAAAACCCGGGCTCGCGCATCATGTCCAAGAGGGTGGTCCCCCCCAGGACCTGCTTGACCGCCTGCTGGAGCCTCCCCCAGAGCGGCCGGCTGAGGCATTCCGGCTCCCTTGAGCAGGCTCCAGATTGGTAATTCTCTGCCAGGCACTCAACCGGAGCAACAGGTCCCTCCATGAGCTCGACGATCTCAAGAACCGTCACGTCCTGGGGCGGGCGCGCCAGCCGATAACCGCCGTGTAGCCCCCGGGTTCCCTCGACCACGCCGGCGCGTCGGAGGGGGGCCACCAGCTGCTCAAGGTAGGCGAGCGGCATCCCTTCCCGGCGGGCGATCTCGGCCAGGCTGAGCGGCGGTCCGCCGTGGGCCTTGGCCAGCTCGGTCATCATCCGCAGCCCGTAGTGGGCCCGGGAGGAGATCCGCATGGCAACCGGCGTCGGGCCGGTAAATCCGACTGGCATGAGGCTATTTTAGGCGCCTGACCCCGGACGGCGGGCCAGGGAAGGTGGCCACGACCTCCTCCGGAGCGGTGCTCGTCGGAGCGGGATGGCCCGGAGCAGACCGAAGGCCGCTATACGGCGACTGCTCTCTGGCGGAGGGCGGCCACCTCGCGGCAGATCAAATCGCCGGCCCTCTCCACCTCCTCGACGGTGGTCGATCGACCCAAGGTGAGACGCAGGTGGGCAGAGGCAAGCTCCGGCGAGAGGCCCATCGCCAGCAACACGTGCGAGGGGGCCAGTGAACCGCTGGCGCAGGCCGACCCGGCCGAAGCGGAGATCCCGGCCCGATCCAGCCGCAGGAGCAACAGCTCACCCTCAGCTCGAGGGAAGGCGAAGGTGCAGAAGTTGGCGAGCCGCTCCCCGGGGGGTGCGCCGGTGGGGATGGCGTCCGGCACCCCCGCCTGGATTCGTCTGGCAAGGTCGGCGCTCAGCCCGGCCTGCCGGACCATCTCTCCTTCCCGTTCTGCCTCCGCCAACTCCACCGCGACCCCGAAGCCGACGATCCCGGCGACGTTCTCCGTCCCGGAGCGCCGAGTCCGCTCCTGCCCCCCCCCGGTGAGGATCGGGTCCAAACCGGTCCCGTGCCGGGCAAAGAGAGCTCCCACGCCCTTGGGGCCGTAGATCTTGTGGGCGGAGATGGTGAGAAGGTCAACACCCAGCTCTCCGACATCCAGCTTGAGCTTGCCGAGAGCCTGGGTGGCATCGGTGTGGAAGACCGCCTGGGAACTGCCATGGGTCAGCTCGGCCAGCTCCCGGACCGGCTCGATGGTGCCGACCTCGTTGTTGGCGAGCATCACCGAGACCAACAGCGTGTCGGGCCGGAGGGCCGATCTGAGCTCTTTTGGCGAGACCCGACCCGCCCCGTCGACGGGAAGCTCGGTCAGCTCGAAGCCCAGCTGACCCAGGTCCCGGGCGGTCTCCAGCACCGCCTCGTGCTCGATCGAAGAGACGATCAGGTGCCCGCCGCGACGCCCGAGGCGGCGGACCACCCCGCGCAGGGCGAGGTTGTCTGCCTCACTGCCACCCCCGGTGAACACGATCTCCCGCGGCCGGGCGCCCAGCGCCGCCGCCACCTGATCGCGGGCCGTGTCGATCAGAGCCCGGGCCGCCCGGCCCACGCTGTGGACGCTGGAGGGGTTCCCAAACGTCTCAACCAGCGCTGGAGTCATCGCCTCCAGCACCTCTTGTCTAAGTGGGGTGGTGGCGGCGTGATCCAGGTAGATGCTCCGAGGCATTGCCTCCCGGGCACCGGCGTCAGTCGTTGGCGCGCTCCTTGAGCAGAGCCGTCAGGGGCCCCGCGTGGCCCCTCAGCGCGCGATGTAGCTCGAGCAGCTCGTCGTTGGTGATGGGGTCAGCATCGGAGTCGGAACTGGCCACCACCTCGACCTCCGGTTCACCGGATCCAGTCTCGGCCTCGTCGTTCGGAGCCACCTCGAGGGCCACCAAAAAGGCGAGTTCGCAGTTCCGGCAGGTGACTTCCACCGTGTACTTCTGGCCCTCGTGGTCAAGTTGCTTCAGCTTGCAGTCGGCCAACGAGCGCCGGCACATGGGGCAGCGAAACGCTCCAGCTCTCTCGCGCAGGAATTCCACGATATCCATCTCTTCCTCCCCCAAGTATACCCAGCCCGACTGAGATCAACCTGAGAGGAGAAGGAACGGGTCTATTCAGCTCGCCAGACGCTCCAGCACGGCCTCGGTGAACTCCTCGGTCCGGGCGTGGCCGCCTAGGTCCGCGGTGCGGACCCCGTCGAAGACCGCCCCCATGGTGGCCTCCCGGACCTGGCCGCCGAACTGGACCAGGAAAGGGTCGTCGGTGTGCTCCAGGAGGGCGGCGGCGGCCAGGATCATGGCCATGGGATTGGCGATGTGCCGGCCCTCCAGAGCCGGAGCGGTCCCGTGAGGCGCCTCCGCCATGAGCAGGCTGGGCCGGATGGAGTTGTCGAAGCCGATCAGCAGCGACTCGCTCCCGGCGAGGGTCCCGTAGAGGGCCAGAACCAGGTCAGAGAGGATGTCGCCATCGCGATTGAGCGCCGGGATCACCAGCCGGTCGTCGCGGGTGATCAGCAAGGCGAAGGTGGCATCGATCAGCTGCGGCTCGTAGCGGACCTCTGGGTGGCGCCCGCTGGCCGCGTCCATCTCCTCTTTGAGCATCCCTTCATAAACGCGGGAGACCGTGAACTTGGGCCCGCCAAAGACCGTCGCGCCGGTTCGCCCGGCCTCGACGAAGGCGTACTCGGCGACCCGCCTGCAATGCTCCCGGCTGATCTTGGTGGTGCGGAAGGCAAGCTCTTCGGAGCCCTCGCCCTCCCGCCACTCCGAAGCCCCGTAGGCGTCGTCGACCGCCATCCGGACGACCGTGATCGGGGAGTGGACCCCGCCCAACGGCGGGACCCCGGGGATCCGCCGCCCGGTGCGGACGATCACATCGCCGCCCACCTCGGCCCGGAGGATTGCGTTGGGGCTCTCGATCTCACCCAGTCGCTCCGGAGTCACGGTAGCCGCCTTCAGGCCGAAGTGGCTTGCCTTCATTAGCTGGGCCGCCTGGTGGACCACGCCGTTGTCCGAGGCGCGCCGCGCCGAGAGGCTGAGGTCGACGTGCTCCAGCTGCAGCCGGGAGGCGAGTTGGGGGACAGTGAGAATCCGGAGCGCCTCCACCAGCAGTTCCTCGCCGGTCTGGTCCCCGTGCAGAACGGTGATCGTGGGCGTGGTCAACCGACTACCCGCTGGAGAGACGGCGGAAGGACTCTGCGTAAGCGATGCCGTGGGGCTCGCCCATCTTGGCCATCCGCTCCAGGACCCGGGCTGAGAAGTCCTGTCCCGGAGTGTGCTGGCTCCGGTGACGGGCCAGGGCAGCCATCTTGCGGTCGATCATGGTGGTGACGTCCGTGAAGTAGTCGGGGCTCTCGGTGCCGACGACCAGGACCTCCCGCACCGAGTGCGGCTCCAGCCCGGCCGCCAGCAGCTCGGGGTAGGCGTGGGGATTGCGGGCATATGGGTAGACCGCCTCGATGGCCAGTTGCCCGGCCGCTAAGTGGTCGGGATGGTTTCCGTAGAGATTGGAGTAGTTGCGCACCGCGTTCTGGCAGATGATCAGGTCGGGCCGATGTTGGCGGATCAGCCGCA
This sequence comes from Candidatus Dormiibacterota bacterium, assembly GCA_049799515.1. Classification (GTDB taxonomy): domain Bacteria; phylum Chloroflexota; class Dormibacteria; order Aeolococcales; family Bog-877; genus Bog-877. The sequence goes on from JBARIA010000090.1 coordinate 21,540, forward strand.
CCAGATCTCCCCGCAGCTCGTTGCTGACTCGGAGCTGCCCATCGGGCTGGCGGAGGAAGGTGATCTCCTTGACCCCCAGGACATCGGCCGCCTCCCGCTGTTCCACCTCCCGGATCGAGGCCAGCCGGGACTGCTCGATGGTGGGGTCCGCCGCTCCAGCCGCCCCGTCGGTGCAAATAACGTAGTTGACCTCGATGCCCTGGGATGTCCAGAGCGCCACCGTCCCGGCCGAGCTGAACTCGGCGTCGTCGGGGTGCGCCACCACCACCAGGACGCGCTCAAGGTTTTGCAGTTCAGTCGAACTCATAAGATTTCCCTGGTAGGATACGGTTCCCACGGCGAGCCCCCTCTCCGACCGTGTGCCGTGGGTCCAGCCACGCGGAGACCTCGGCCATGATCTTTCTCAGTGAGCTCCTGCGCGCCACCGTCGTCGATGTGCGCCAGCACACGGTGGGAACCGTGCGGGACCTGGTGGCCCGGATGGGCGAACCGTACCCCCGGGTGACGGCTCTGGTGGTGAGTCACCGGGGTCGGGACGTCCTGATCGTCCCCTGGGGCGCTGTGCGCCAATACACCGAACGGGAGATCAGCTTGCGGGAACCAGAGGCGGAGCTGATCAGGCACGAGCCTGCCGAGGATGAGCTATACCTCAGCCGGGACGTCCTCGACAAGCAGTTGATCGACACCGACGGCCGTCGGGTGGTCCGGGTCAACGACCTTCAGCTGGCCAACGTCGGAGGCAAGCTGCTGGTGGTTGGGGTGGACATTGGGGGCCGGGGGCTGCTGCGCCGACTGGGAATGGAGGAACTGGGCAAGCGGGTGGCGCGCATGGTCCATCGTGACTGGGCCCAGAAGTTCATCTCCTGGGACACGGTCGAGACCCTGCGTAGTGACGGCCGCAACATGCGGCTGCGGATGTCGTACAAGAAGCTGGCCCGGCTCCACCCCGCCGACATTGCCGACATAGTCGAGCAGATGAGCAACTCCGACCGCCAGGCGGTCTTCGCCAGCCTCGACGACGAGACTGCCGCCGACACCCTGGAGGAGACGGACGAGACCATCCAGGCCCAGATCCTGGAACGGCTCTCGCTGGAGAGGGCGGCTGACATCCTGGAGGCGATGGCTCCCGACGAGGCGGCCGACCTTCTGGCGGACCTCGCCCCCGAGCGCCGGGCCGAGCTGATCGCGGAGATGCAGGCCGAGGAGGCGGGAGATGTCCAGGAGCTGCTCGCCTACGAGGAGGACACGGCAGGAGGCTTGATGACACCCGACTACGTGGCCATCCCCCAGCGCCTGACCGCGGCCCAGGCGATCGAGAAGATCCGGGAGCTGGAGCCGGAGGCGGAGTCGATCTACTACATCTTTGTCATCGACGGCCAGGAGCGCCTGCGCGGGGTGCTCAGCCTGAGGGACCTGATCGTGGCGAGCCCGGAGACCCCGGTTTCGCAGTTCATGATCCGCAAGGTGATCTCGGTGCCACTGGACGGTTCGCCAGACGAAGTTGCTTCGCTGCTGGCCAAGTACAACCTGCTGGCGGTCCCAGTGGTGGACGAGCAGGACCGGATCCAGGGCATCGTCACCGTCGACGACGTGCTCGCCGAAGTCCTGCCGCCCCAGCTCCGGCGGCGGGTGAGGCCCGGGGCATGATGGCGTTCGCCGGAAGAGGACTGACCAAGGTTGGTGCCCGGCTGCGCGCGCCCAGGCGTCGTGATGAACCTCCGTCACGAATCTGGGGGCCTCGCCCCCGAGAAGCCGGAAGCTCGGGCCCCCTCCGAAGCTGAGGAGAGGAGCCGCAGGAGTCTGACTCCGGCGGTTCGCTGGCCGCGCCCGACGGGGCCGCGCCGCCCACCGATTCTGCCTCGGCGGTTGCGGCCGCGACGGCTGCCCCGGCTCTGGCGCTTCTTCGCCCTCCTCGGGCCCGGGTTGATCGCCGCCAACGCCGGCAACGACGCCGGGGGAATCGCCACCTACTCCCAGGCGGGGGCGGAGACCGGTTACCGCCTGCTCTGGGCGCTGGTGCTGATCACGGTGGCGCTGATCGTGGTCCAGGAGATGTCAGCCCGGCTCGGGGTGAGCACCGGAAAGGGGCTGATGGCGTTGATCCGCGAAGAGTTCGGCGTGCGCTGGGCGCTGGTGGCGGCCGGCGTGGTCCTGGTGGCCAATGGCGGAACCACCATCGCCGAGTTCGCTGGGGTAGCGGCGGCCCTCCAGCTCTTCGGGCTGCCCCCGGAGCTCAGTGCCCCGCTCACCGGGGGCCTCTTGGGCTGGCTGGTCCTGCGCTCCGGCTATGCCCGGGTGGAGCGGGTCTTCCTGGCGATGGGAGCCGTGTTCGTGGCGTACGCGGTCACGGTCGTGATCGTGCACCCCAACTGGGGTGCGGTGGCTCACAACACGATCATCCCCACCCTCTCCAGCAGCAACGGTTACGTCTTCCTGGTGATCGCCTTCATCGGCACCTCGGTGACTCCGTACATGCAACTCTATCTGCAGTCTGCGGTGGCAGACAAGGGCACCTCGGACGCTGATTACGGCTACGTTCGGGCCGAGGTGATTGCCAGCAGCCTCTTCGCCGACCTAGTGGTCGCCTGCATCGTGATCACCACCGCCGCCACCCTGCACGCCCATGGAGTGATCAATATCACCAGCGCCAGTCAGGCTGCAAACGCGCTCCGTCCCTTGGCTGGTGCCGACGCGAAGTACCTCTTCGCGGTGGGGTTGCTCGGAGCCTCACTGCTAGCCGCTGGGGTGTTGCCGCTGTCCACCGCGTTCGTAGTCACGGAGGCGTTCGGCACGGAGCGGGGAGTTTCCAGCTCAGTTCGTGAGGCGCCCGTCTTTTATGCGGTTTTTGTGGGCTTGTTGACGGCTGGGGGAATCTGCGTGCTGATCCCCGGCGTCAACTTCATCGCCGTCTTGCTGATAACCCAGGTGGTGGACGGCATCCTGCTGCCGGTGGTTCTGGTCTTCATGCTCCGACTCAGCAATAACGCGCGCCTAATGGGCAAGCGCGTCAACGGCCGACTGGCCAATATCGTCGGCGGGACCACCGCAGTTGTGCTGATCTTTCTCACCCTGGTCCTGCTCTTCGACACTTTCAAGGGCGGCTGAGCGGATCCGGCCCCCAGTTCAGCCCGACTGGCCGGTGCCTTGGAGCGTACCTGGGATGAGGGCTTGGACCACCGACCCGACGATAAGAGTGGCCGGCGGCTCCACCGGCGTCTTCATCACGGCGGCCCAAATCTGACCGATCGGAGCTCGCACGACTACCTGCTCCTGCAAAGTTCCGCTCCCCACCAGCGCCGCGGGTCGGTCCTCGCCGATCGCCCGGCCAACCCGGATTGCAATCTGTTCCAGGTTTCCCAAGGGCATCAGCACAACCAAGGTATCGGCGGCAGCGGCGAGGATCTCCAGCCGGTCCGGAACCTGGCCGTCTTGCTGCGAGCCGGTCAGGACGGTGAAGGATGACGCGATCCCCCGCATGGTGAGCGGTATTCCCGCAGCGGTGGCTACACCAGTTGCCGCGCTGACTCCCGGTACCACCGTCACCGCGACACCGGCAGCAGCCAGCGCCGCCACCTCCTCGCCGCCGCGTCCGAACACAAATGGATCACCCCCCTTGAGCCGTACCACATCGTGGCCTCGGCGAGCCAGGTCGATGATCCGAGCGGTGGTCACCGACTGGTCCTGACCGGGACGCCCGCCACGCCGACCGACCGCTTCCAGTTGGACCTGCGGACCGCAGACCCTGAGCACTTCGGGCGGTACCAGCGCATCCCAGAGGACGTACTCCGCACTCTCCAGCAAATCCCGAGCCGCCGCAGTCAGCAGCCTCTCACCGCCAGGACCAGCCCCCACCAGGGAGACGCGACCTGTCCCCACTGTCTGCCGGGCGATCTCATCGGCAACCTGGCGCGCGGCGTCGGAGTGGCCGGAGCGGAGCTCGTCACGGACGGAAGAACGGAGCAGCCGCTGGTAGATCCGCGTCTGTTGCTCCAGAGTCAAGCCTTCCGCTCGCAGGCGACGACGGATCCCGCCGACCAGTGCGGTGAACGGCCCCCACTCCGTTCCGAACTGGCGCTCCAGCCGCGAACGCAGCGCGGAGGCCAGATGTGGGCTCTGCCCCGAGGTCGAGATGGCGATGATCAGAGGATCGCGGCGGACCACCGCCGGGGCGATGAAATGACACTGTGTCGGCCGGTCGACCACGTTGATCAGCGTCCCGGTGCGGTTCGCTTCATCCCAGAGTTCGCGATGGGTTTTATCGTCCTCGCTGGCATCGATCGCCAACAGCGCACCCGCGAGGTCGCCGGGGCGGGAGGCGCGAAGAACCAGCTCCACCCGGCTCGCATTCGCCAGCCCCTGCACCTCCGCTGAAGGTTCAGCGGTGATTACTTTGACGCTGGCCCCGGAGTCGAGCAGCCCGCGGATCTTCTGATACGCCAGTGGGCCGCCTCCGAAGACCACGCACGGTCGTTCGCGCAGATCAAGAAACACCGGGTAGTACGGCGCCGCTTTGTCTTCACTATCGACCGCCACCGGACCCGACCCGGGGCTCAAGCGGTTTTTCTGTGACCGGTCATCGGAATTCTCGCAACACCGAACCCGCGGAGGCTGGTTCCACCAGCGCGGTCAACTGGGCAGCTCCCAGTTCGTGGCACCAGTCTCCGAAGCGCTGACCGGGCCGGCGGGCGGCCGCAAAATGATGCAGCGGGGCGCGCAGAACCTCCACGATCTCTGCTAGGGGCACGTTGTGTGCGTAGGGCCAGTTCAAGCGTGTCCCGGAGCTGTCGCCGCCCAAGAGCACGTCGTATTTTCCCAGCGTAGTTCCGACCACGCCGATGTCGCCCAGATACGGGCGCGTGCAACCGTTCGGACACCCCGTCATCCGGTAGCTGATCGATTCACCGCCCAGTCCGAGTTCGTCGAGCAGCTCGCTGAGCCCGGTCACCAGAGTGGGCATCGCGCGCTCCGCCTCCGCCAGGGCCAGGCCGCAGGTGGGCAGGGCCGGACAGGCCATCGCGTTGCGCCGGGCAGAGTGAAGGTTCTCCGCCAGCGTGACCCCGTGCTCGTTCAGCAGCTGTTCCACCTCGACCCGGCACCGAGGATCCAGATTGGTCAGGATGATGTTCTGCTGTGGAGTCAGCCTCACTTCGGGGCGGTGGGTCGATACCAGCCGCCGAAGACCGGTCATGACCTCGCCACGGTCGCTGTCCTCGATCCGCCCGTTGTCAATGTGGAGACCGAGATAGAGCTGACCGTCTCCCTGCTCGTGCCAACCAAGGTGGTCATCAATCGGGGGCCACCGGATCGTAGGCGGTGGTTCCAGAGGGAATCCCACCCGAGCTTCGACCTCCTCCCGGAACCAGTCGATGCCCCGGTCCGCCAGCAGATACTTGAGCCGCGCGCGTCGGCGGTTGCTGCGGTCTCCGTGATCGCGTTGCACGGTGACAATTGCGCGGCAGACAGCCACCACCTGCTGGGGCTTGACCATCCCCATCGGGGTCGCCACGGCGGCGAATGTCTCAGGCCGGTTGTGGGTGCGCCCCATTCCGCCACCGACCAGCACCGCGAAACCACTCAGCCCCCCGGCGGCGGTGGGAACCGCCACCAGGCCAAGGTCATTGGCGTACACGTCAACACAGTTGTCGCCCTCGACTGCAATCGCGGTCTTGAACTTTCGCGGCAGGTAGGAATCCCCGTACAACGGGTCGACCGCCGGCGCCGAGCTGGAGGCCAGTTCGCCGTCCAGCCAGATCTCGTGGTAGGCACCGGCAGAAGGTGCCAGGGCCGGAACCAGCTCCGCCAACGCCAGCTCCACCTCCTCACGGAGGCGGTCCTTGATGGGGGCCGGGCAGAACATGATGTTGCGTTCGACATCGCCGCATCCGCCCAGGGTTGTCAACATCGTCGAATTGATGGCCCGGATCGCACTGCGCAGGTCCCTCTTGAGGATCCCGTGCAGCTGGAAGTCTTGGCGGGTGGTGACGCGCAGCGTTCCGTTTCCGAAATCGCGCGCCAACTGGTCGTGAGCCAGGTAGGCAGAGGCGGAGACCACCCCTCCCGGAATGCGCACCCGGACCATCATCGAGTAGGCCTTGGAGCTGCCGGCAGTCCGCACCTGCTTGCGCTGGTCGCGGTCGTCCTGCTGATAGATGCCGTGGAATTTGTTCAGTTGGATGCTGGCGACACTGAAGACCTCGGAGTCCTGGGCCAATTCCTCGGCGATGGTCCCGCGCAGCTGACGGCTGGCTCGCTTGATCCCTTCAACCTTGGAGAGCCCGCCCTCTCCAACCGCCCCGTCAGCGAGGTCGGTCATGGGCGCCGGTCCGGGTGCGAGCCGGCAGCGAACCGGGTGGAGATTTTGAGGCGCGCTGCCTGATCGGCGCTCCAGCCGCAGGACTCGATGTCTACCAACGCCACTTTCATGCTCCTAACCTCGGTTTCCCTTGTTTCAAGACGACCGGACTGAGGGGAATGGATAAGCCGGCAACTCATGTGCCGGACCCTGGTCTGGCCGACCACCCGCACCACAACGGATAGGCGCCGGATGGCCTTGGCGAAGACCCGAGCCGCCAGCCGTCAGGGGGCTGCTGTTGCCCTACCTACAGGCGGATCGTGTACAGCGAAGGAAGTCAATCACCCGTCGGCGGGTCAGATCTGAATTGGCCGGACGCCTCAGGTTCGCTTCCATCGCGCCGCCTACTATAGGACACGCTGCCGGCGGGTCCCTTCTCGCGGACACTGCTGCTGTCCTGGAGAGGCTGACTGATCTGCAGCCCATTGCCTCAGCCATCTGGAGTTGGCCGATCCCCACACCGGACGGTCTGCGGTCAACTATTCCCAACCATCAAGTCCTCGACCCCAAACGCCGAGATCGCGGCGCGGGCCGCCGCGGACCCGTCGGCCATCGCCAGGTCGACAGCGTCGTCATCGCTCCGACCGAGCCGAGCCAGCCGACCGAGCAGGCCGCCCGCCAGGGCATCCCCCGCGCCGGTGGGATCCACTACTGGACTCCCGGGCGCGGCCGGGAAGGCTCGGACACCACCCTGGGAGATCGCGACCGCTCCGCTCGGACCGAGCTTGAGGATCAGGGATTGCAGTCTCCACCGGGAAAGCCCGAGCTCAGCCACTTCGACGGCCTCTGCCGGACTCGGCGGGAGCAGGGCCCTCAACTCCGCCTCGTTAGCGAAGAGAATGTCGGAGCGGCGCAACAGCTGCTCCAGCTCATCCCGGCTGCTGGCGATGAAGTCCCGCATGGTGTCGAGCGCCACCAGCTGCGCACGAGGACACTGCGCCAGGATCTCGAGTTGACAGCGGGGATGCATCGACCCGAGGAAGAGGATCTCGCTCTCGCGGGCAGAGTCGGGGAGCTCCGGGTGCCAGTCGAGGTAGACCCCTAACTGCTGCCGCTCTGCGACTGGGACAGCGCCGGTCGGGTGGTGCTCCGCTCGCCACCGGTAGGTCGCCCCGGGGAGCTCGGCCACCGCCGAGCGGTCGATGTCCGCTGCCTCGAGAACATCGAGGAGGGGTCCGCCGTCGACCCCGATCACCGCCGCGACCCGCACCTCGCACAGCCGGTGGGCCGCCAAAGAGAAGTAGAGGGCAGAACCACCCGGCAGCTCGCGTCTCCGGCCAGCCGGGGTGGTCAGATCGTCGAATCCCAAGGTGCCGCAGGCGGTGACCGCCCAGCGGGCGCCGCCTCCTCCGGGTTCCCTAGGTGGCTGGGAAGAGGGGGATGACAGGAGCGAGACCTCGGGCGCGCTCGTCCAGGGCTGCCCGCATCAGGCGCGCTTGCACATGAAAGAGGATCTGGCCAACGTGATCGGGATCCCGGCTCAGCCCCAGAGCCACGCGCAGCCCGGGATCGACCGATTTGGTCAGGGCGGCCACCTGATCGAAGACCCACCCGGCGACGGCTCGGCTGGACTCCATTCGGCAGCGCTCGACGTGCTCCAGCAGCACATCGGACGCCTCCAGCCGCTGCTGGGGGGTGCGCCGGTGCCGGGAGCGAAAGGTGAGCTGGGCCCGGGCAGCCGAGATCTGCAGCGCGGTCACCTCATACGGATTGGTGTAGGCGGCACCCAGCGACATGGGCGCCATCATAACCACGGCCGGTTTGGCCTATGCTCGAGGGGATGGTCCACTCCGAACTCGAGCCAGAGGTCCTGATCCTCAGTCGAGAGCACTTCTCCGGGCGCCGGATCCGGATTACCGTGGATCGAGTGCGGCTGCAGGGGGGCGGGGAAGCCGAGCGGGAGGTGGTGCATCACCCCGGAGGGGTGGGGGTGGTGGCGCTCAACGAGGACGGCTCAGTAGTGCTGGTGCGCCAGTACCGACACGCCGCCCAGGAACTGCTCTGGGAGATCCCAGCCGGCGGTAGGGAGCCGGGCGAGTCGCCGCTGGATACGGCCCGCCGCGAGCTGGCCGAGGAGACCGGATACGCGGCAGAGTCCTGGCTCGCGATCGGAGCTACCTTCCTGGCCCCTGGATACAGCACCGAGCTGTTCTGGTATTTCCGAGCCACCGGACTGACCAGGGCCGAGGGGGTGAGCCCCGACCCCGATGAGGTCCTCCAGACTCAGACCTTCACTCAGTCCGAGATCGTCGATCTCTCCTACCAGGGCCAGCTACGAGATGCCAAGACCCTGGCCGGACTGGCCCTGGCCGGGGCTCTGGGCCTCGGTTTCCGCGAGGATGCCGTCGGCAAATAGATGGCACCCGGGCGCTCAGCGCCAAGGTGCGATAGTTGGGCCAGCCGATCATCAACCGCAGCGGTAGGGAGTGTGAGACGTGGGCAATCCAGTTATGCATTTCGAGGTCATCGGAAAGGACGGCAAGGCGCTGCAGAGCTTCTACCAGCGGCTCTTCGCTTGGGAGATCGACTCCAGCAACCCGATGGCGTACGGCGTGGTCAACACCGGCGCTGGGATCGGCGGGGGGATTGGTGGAGGAGACGGCAGCGACCAGGGGTCGTGGGTCACCTTTTACGTCCAGGTCGAAGATCCGCAGGCTACCCTGAACCAGGTAGAGCAACTGGGGGGCAAGGTCCAAATGCCGGTGATGGATGTTCCCGGCGGGCCGACGATGGCTCAGTTCCGAGACCCGGAGGGCCACCTGATCGGACTGATCAAGGCTGAGGATCACAGCCACCCCCACCAGACCTGACGCTCAGGAGCCAGATGAAGGGTACCTCCGAGCTCCGCGGGGTCAAGTCATCTGCCTACGATGAGTTCGCCGCCGACCAGAGGAGCCGAGCTTGATCTCAGACCTGCTACTGGTCGACACCTCGGGATCGTCGATCATCGACCTCACTCCCCAGTTGCGCCGCTTCTGCGCTGGCAAGGGCGACGGGCTGGTCCAGGCGTTCGTTCCCCACGCCACCGCCGCCCTGGTGCTGATCGAGCTGGGCGCCGGCAGCGATGCTGACCTGCTCAGCTGGCTGGAGCACACCCTGTCCCGGGATGCCACCTACCGGCATCAGCACGGGAGCCGGGGTCACGGGGCTGACCACCTGCTGCCCGCGGTCCTGGACAGCTCGGTGTCGGTTCCAGTTCTGCAAGGCAACCCCCAATTGGGCACTTGGCAGAGCCTCGCGCTGGTCGACACCAACCGGGAGAACAACCAGCGTCAGGTCCGGCTCAGCTTCTTGCCGGGATAGAGCCGACCAGGAAGGTCACTGGCCGATCGAAGGACACCTAGCTCAGGCAGGACAAGGCGGGGATCAAGAAGGGGTAGGCGGTGCGGTCGCCAACCCCGTCCCAGAGCGTCTCCAGGCTAATCAGGCGGCCGCTGGCTCCGGCCAACTCACCCTTCACTGCGCCAGGTTAGAGCCCGGTTCGCCGCCTGGCCCAACTACCCCCGGGCGGGAGCGTCGATCTGGCCCGCCGGGATGACCCCCAGCTTGCCGGCGCGGTAGTCCTCGAAGGCCTGCTTCAGCTCATCGGAGCTGTTCATCACGAAGGGGCCGTACTGGGCGACAGGCTCCCGGATTGGCTGGCCCCCCATGATCAGGATGTCCAGATTGGGGGTGTTGCCGTCCTGGTCCAGGTCGGCCGCCACCGTGATCGCATCGCCGCCCCCAAAGACCACCAGCTGGCCCATCCGGAACTTGGCGCCAGCTGACCCGGCGGTCCCGGCCCCGGCGAGCCCGTACACCAGAGCGTTGAAGTCAGGGCGCCAGGGCAGAACCAGCTGGGCGCCTGGGCTCAGGGTGACGTGGGCCAGGGCGATCGGTGTGTGGGTGATCCCAGGTCCGGAGTGGCCGGCCACCTCGCCGGCGATGACCCTGACCAGAGCGCCCCCGTCCGGAGAGGAGAGCAGGGTCACCTTGCCGGCCCGGATGTCTTGGTAGCGCGGTGGAGTCCACTTCTTGGCGGCGGGCAGGTTGACCCAGAGTTGGATGCCGTGGAAGAGCCCGCCCGACATGACCAGCCGCTCGGGCGGGGTCTCAATGTGCAGGATCCCGGCCCCGGCGGTCATCCACTGGCTGTCGCCGTTGGTGATCAGGCCGCCTCCTCCGTTGGAGTCCTGGTGCTGGAAGGTGCCGTCGATCATGTAGGTCACCGTCTCGAAGCCGCGGTGAGGATGCCAGGGAGTGCCCTTGGGCTCCCCAGGGGCGTAGTCGACCTCCCCCATCTGGTCCATGTGAACGAACGGATCGAGCTCGGCCTTGCTGACCCCGGCGAAGGCCCGGCGGACCGGGAAGCCATCCCCCTCGAAGGCACTTGGGGCGACCGTGATCGAGCGGACCGGCCGGTTGGCGGTCAGCGCCGGGTCCAGCTGGGGAACGCGGGGAAGGGCTAGCGGATTGGCCGCGGTGATGGCCGGCATGAGAGCCTCCTGGGTGGACGGGTCCCGTCCTGGAAAAGTCGTTGCTTATGCAATTATAGCGCGGTGGCGGGCCGTCGCCCGGTCAGGCGCCGTTCGCTTCCCGGCTGTGAAGGTGCTGCTGGCGGGCGGCGATGATCGGCTGGGCCACCTGGGCGGGAACCTCGTCGTAGTGGTCAAAGGTCATGGTGTACCGGCCTCGCCCCTGGGTCGCAGCCCGGAGCTCGATCGGGAACTGGTACATCTCGGCCAACGGAACCTTGGCAGTCACCTGCTCCAGCTGAGCTCCCAGCGGAGTCATCCCGCCAATGCGGCCCCGCCGAGCATTTAGGTGGCCGATGACGTCGCCCATATGGGCGGCGGGGACGATGACCGCCACCTCCATGACCGGCTCCAGGAGAAAGGCCCCAGCCTTCTCCACCGCCTCGCGCATGGCCATCGCGCCAGCCAGCTGAAAGGCGATGTCCTTGCCGTCGACAGGATGGGTGGAGCCGTCCACCAGCCGGACCTTGACGTCCACGATCGGATAGCCGGCCAGGGCACCCTGCTCCAGGGTCTGACGCACCCCCTTCTCTACGGAGAGCCGGAACGCCTGGGGGATCGCCCCCCCGAAAATCTTGTCCTCCCAAACGAAGCCGGAGCCCCGGGGCAGTGGCTCTATCTCCAGGGTGCAGTCTCCGTAGAGACCGGCTCCACCAGACTGCTTCTTGTACTTGTGTTGCTGCCGGGAGGTCCCCCGGACCGCCTCCTGGTAGGGGACGTGGGGGACCGCCAGGATCGCCTCCACCTGGTACTTGCGCCTGAGCTTCTCCAGGGTGACGTCCAGGTGGACGTCGCCGAGGCCGTGGAGCAGGGTCTCGTGGGTGCCGGGCTCACGCTCGATCCGGAGGGTCGGATCCTCCTCGAGGATGTGGTTGAGCCCGGCGTGGATCTTCTCCTCGTCGCCTTTGGACTTGGGCCGGATCGCCATGGTGTAGGAGGTTGGCGGGAACTCCGTGGCCGGAGAGGCGGCGGTCCCCTTGGGCCCGAGGGTGTCCCCGGTCGCCACATGAGCCAGCTTGGTGGCCGCCCCGATCTCTCCGGCGCATAGCTGGTCAACCGGCTCCAGGGTCTTTCCTCTGGGGCGAAGTGGCCTGGCGATCCTCTCCTCCTCTCCGGTGCGGGAGTTGAAGAGATGGGCGTCGCCCTTGAGGCTGCCGTTGAGCACCCGGAAGTAGGAGATCTTGCCGAAGGGGTCGGCGACCGTCTTGAAGAAGAACAGGGTGGGCGGACCTCCCTGGTCCTGGGCCGCGCTCACCCGACCGAGGCAACTGGCCACCGCGTCCAAGATGGGTTTGGCGCCCAGGGCCCGGGTCGGAGCCGCCACCAAAACCGGTGCCAGCTTGCCCTGGGCGGTCGCGTCGTGGAGCGCCTGGAGCAGCTGGTCCGAGCTCGGCTCCTGCCCTTCCAGATACCGCTCGAGCAGTTGGTCGTCGGTCTCCGCGACCGCCTCTACCAGCTCCTGGCGCCGCCTGGCCATCTCGGCAGTCAGCTCGGCCGGACAGTCGGCCTCGCTGTATCCACCCTGGGGATCGAAGAGCAGGGCCCGCCCGGACAGCAGGTCCACGGCGCCCCTGAAGGAGTGCTCCGAGCCGATCGGGATCTGCAGGGCGATGGGCTTGGGGCTGAAGCGGCGCTGGAGGCTGGCGTAGGTGGCATCGAAGTCCGCGTTCTCTTTGTCCAGCTTGGTGAAGACGATCAGGCGGGGCAGCTGGCGCTCGGCCAACAGGTCCCAGGTGCTCTCCGCTCCCACCGGCAGGTTGCCGCCGGCGTTGGCCCCTACCACCAGGACTGCCGCATCGGCTACCGACAGCGCCTCCAGGACCTCGCCCTCGAAGTCCTGGAAGCCGGGGGTGTCCAGCAGAGCCACCGCCGAGTCCTTCCATCGGAGGCAGGCGATGCCCAACTGGACCGAAATGTGCCGCCGCTGCTCCTCCGGCTCGTAGTCCAGGATCGTTGTGCCCTGGTCGGTCGACCCCAGCCTTGGAGATGCCCCGGCGGCGAAGAGCAACGACTCCGCCAGGGTGGTCTTACCGTCGTGGCTGTGGCCCAGGATGGCAACGTTCAGCCGGGGCCCCCGCACGCCCACTGCCATTCCACGGCTGATTCTAGGCCGGGCTTGCCGGTCGCGGGCGAATCCGCACAATCTGCCGCAAACTGGCGAGGATGACCGTCGAGACCGCGCCAGGAACCGTGGTGCGGCTGGCGGCGCCATACCCCAATCTGTCCACTCTGGGCGGCGGCAGCGAGATCTGCCTGCGGGTGGAGGTGGACTCCAACTCGGCCCAGCTGGCGACCATCCTTGAGGAGATCGGCCCCGACCGTGTGGAGCTTGCCGACGACGGCTCGATTCTGATCGAGGGCCAACTGGACGGCCTACTGGCTGGGCTCCGGAGGCTCCCCTCCGAGCTGGCAAGCTCAGCTCCTACCCAAGCGGTCCGGGAGGCGTTGGAGCATCTCCGGGGCCCGGCCCCCGCCTTGCGGCTGGGTGACATCGTCTGGGAGTTCGGGAGGCGCACCTATCTCCTGGGCGTGGTCAACGTCACCCCCGACTCCTTCAGCGGCGACGGGGTCGGCAGCAGCCCCGAGGCGGCCCTGGCCCGCGCTCAGCTTCTGGTCGAGGAGGGCGCTGACGCCATCGACCTGGGGGGGGAGAGCACCCGTCCGGGGCACCTGCAGATCTCCGTGGACGAGGAGATTGGCAGGGTGGTTCCGGCACTGAGATTGATCTCAAAGCAGCTCTCGGTGCCGCTCTTGGTGGACACCAGCAAGGCCGAGGTGGCCAGGGCCGCGCTCGAAGCCGGCGCCGATGGGGTGAACGATGTCTGGGGGCTGCGCCGTGATCCGGAGATGGCCGAAGTGGTGGCCGCGGCTCGAGCACCGGTCATCTGCATGCACAACCAGGCCGGCACCGCCTACCGGGATCTGGTCGGCGAGGTGCTCGCCCAACTTCGCCGCTCGCTCCATCTGGCGGATCTGGCGGGCATCCCTCGAGACCAGGTGGTGGTGGACCCGGGGATCGGCTTCGGCAAGGTCCCCGACCAGAATTACCAGGTGCTGCGCCAGTTGGTGGAACTGCGGGCCCTGGGTTGCGCCATCCTGGTCGGCACCTCCCGCAAGTCGCTGATCGGGTGGCTGCTCGATGAGCGTCCTGTCAAGGGTCGGCTGCTGGGCACCGCTGCCACAGTGGCCTGGTCGATCGCCTGCGGCGCCGACATCGTCCGGGTCCACGACGTGGCTCAGATCCGCGATGTGGCCCGGGTCATGGACGTGCTGGCCCGCCGCCCCCCCGGCTGAGATGAGCCCTCCCCGAGAGAAGACCGAGGCGGTCTTGGCGCTCGGCAGCAACCTGGCGCCGCGGGCACGTTGGCTGGACCTGGCCCTCGATGTCCTGGAGGAGGAAGGGGCCACGGTGCTGGCCAGCACCCCCCGTTGGAATACAGCTCCCATCGGAGCACTTCCCCAGCCCGACTACCTCAACCAGCTGCTGCTGGTCCAGGGTCTGTTCGGGGGCCTGGGCTGGTTGGAGCTGGCCCACGCGGCCGAGGCCCGGGCTGGTCGCCGGCGCGGGGTCGTCGGGGGGCCCCGGACCCTGGACGTCGACGTCGTCCTGATCGGAGGAGAGCGCTGGGATTCTCCCGACCTGACGGTGCCCCACCCTGGTCTGTTGCACCGGCCCTACCTGCTCCGAGGCTCGAGCCAGCTGGTCCCCGACTGGATCCATCCCGCCGAGGGACTCTCCATCTCGGAGCTGGCTCGCCGCGACCTGACCGGCAGTTGGGCTTGGGCCGATCCGGCCAGCACCAGTCCGGACTAGAGGGGGAGTCGGTCCGCCAGCGCAGGAGTTGCTTTGAGGGTTCTGGCGATGACCTTGCAGACCGGATTGAGGTCGGGAGGCTCGCTGAGGTCCAGATACCAGGCCTGCTCGGCGTGGAAACGCTCCACCCAGATCCCTCCGTCGCGGACCGCCAGCCCGACCCTTACCGTCCGACCCTCCTGGTCAGGGACCGCCCTGGAGAGCAGCCCGTCGACGGTCCCGAGCCACCCGTGGACCTCGCTCAGCTCTCGGAGTTCGTAGCCACCGTCACCGAGGTCGAACTCGGCCACCAGCTCCACGAAGGGGCGAGGCGCGTTCCGGCGGTGGACGCAGATCTCCTCGTCATCGTGGTAAAGCTCACAGTCGCTTCCCGGTCCATAGGTGCCGATGTAGGTCAGCAGCGCGTCCCAGTGGAAGTGCAAGGTGGCGGCATAGCGGTGGGGCGGGTCGCTGGCCGGGAGCCGGACCGAAGCATGAAAGGTGCGCTCGCCACTGCTCGGCTCCAGCTCGTGGCCAACGTCGTGGACCACCAGGGAGGAGCGCTCCAGCGCGTCCAGCAGCTCGGCGGCCAGTTCCTCATAGGTGGGGAAATAGCTTTCGGGCGACTCGGGGACCTCGCCGGCGTCGTCTCTCTTCATCTCCTCCCTCGTGTCCTCACCTTGCGGCGGGCCGCGTCCGCGACCGAAAGGATGGTGGCTCCGGCCGGGCGAAGCTGCAGGACTCTAGCGCCCGCGTAGCGGATCTGCTCGCCGCCGAAGCCGAGCTTGAACTGGGCCAGCCCTCGCCAGGGATGGTGCGGATCATCGTTCTCAGGTATTCCCCACAGATCGTAGTGGTGACATCCCTCTTCGCGGGCTCGCAGCATCGCGCGCCATTGGAGGAGCTGATTCGGCATCCGATCGCGATGCCTTCCGGTAGCACCCCCGTAAAGGTAGATCGCCTCCCCCCCGAAGGAGGCGGTGAGGATGGCCGCGACCACCTCCCCCTCCACCCGAGCGGCGAGGATGCGGGCGTTCTTCCCCAACTGCTCCATCACCACCGCCAGGTGCTGGGGACTGGGAAGATGAATCCGTTGCCGCTCCTCGGTGGCCTCGATGCAGGCGGTCAGCTCGGCCACGGTGGCCCCCTCATTGATATCGACTCCTCGGCGTTGGGCCAGCCGCACGTTGTAGCGGGCCTTGGAGTGGAAGGAGGAGAGGATCGCCTCCGGCTCCGGCTGCAGGTCGACCGCGATCGTCGCCAGCGGCTGGCGCGCGTGGGTCGGCGACCAGCTCAGCCAGGGGTGTTCCTCCGGGAGAGAGTCGGCCGTCCAGGGCACCTCCACCTCGAGCGCCAGCGCCCGGCTCTGCCGACCCAGCTCGACCAGGGCTGCCAGCACCCCCTCAAAGGTTGGCACGTCGGAGGGGGCGCATACGGGACCCCTAGGCAGGTAGATCCGAGAGAAGCCGCGCAGACCGCTGGAAGTCACCTGCGCGGACACCGGCAAAGGGCCGGCCGCGGTCGGGACCTCCAGGCGATGGGTCACCCAGCCAGCTCGCGCCTGAACCTCTCCCCAGGCGTAGGACTGGAGGAGGTTGGCCGCCGGCCACTCCCGTAGGCGGGCATCCCACGCCACCGCCACCTGCGTCCCTGACGGCGCCATCACCGGGGAATTCTGGCAGACGGCTCGACGAGAACGGTCGTCGCTTCCCCCAATCGTGAAGCTGGCCTGTGCTAGTATCGCGCCGACCGCACGTGGGGAGGGCGGGCCCGAATTCACTTCGGGTTGCCCTAATGGAGCTACTCGGCAGAATGCAAAATCAGGGAAGCCTCGGGCCAACCACCGTCGCAGAATTGCTCCAGACCATGCAGCAGGAACGGGCCACTGGCACGCTCTCGCTGGCTAGCAACGGCAGTCAGTGCTCCCTTCATTTCCTCTTCGGACACCTGTTTCACGCGGTGAGTGGCGACGGCGAAGGCGAACCGGCGGTGATCGACGCCCTCAGCTGGCGGGACGGTGAGTACAGCTTCAATCCGCGGGCCAAGCTGCCTCCGGAAGAGACCATCAACAGCTCCACCGAAGATCTCCTGGCGCTCTGGCGGAACGGGCGGGAGAGCCACCCGGCACTCTCCAGCGCTGAGGTGACCGTCACGGTCGCCGCTGTGGCCACTCCGGCCGCCAACGGCGATCTGGGCGACGACATGGACACCAGCGACGAGGACTGGCTGGACACGGTCGCCTCGGGCGAGATCGCCGCCGAGGTGGGAGAACCAGCCGACATCCCCACCTTCCAGACGCCGGCGCCTGCCATTCCTGCTCTGGAGCGGGCGTTCGCCCCGTCCCGTCCCGCAGTCGCGGCCTCGACCACAGTCCCGACTCCCCGACAGACGCCAGCGCCGGCCAACTGGCCAGCCAGCCGTTCGACGGCGGCCAAGGCCCCGGCGCCGACCGAGACAAGTCGCGCCGCCGGCCCGACCCGTTCGGCGACTCCACCTCCCAGCGCTGCCCTGCCAGTGACCTCGGGTGCCCGTCCGGTGGCAGGCGCGACCAAGAGCCAGCTCTCGCTGGTGATCCCCATGCCGTCGGGAGCCTCACTGCACAGTGGCCTGAAGGCGAGCTTCTTGAACTTCCCCATGCTGCTTCGGACCCTCAACCAGGACGGTTTCTCCGGCTACGTCAGCATCACCGGGGAGAAGGACTCCCGGAACGTCGGGCACATCCTGTTCCGAGAGGGGGCGATCATCCAGGCCCAACAGCGCTCGGCCGGCTCCTACCGCCGCCACAAGGCCGCACTCCAGGAGCTGGTTCGGGGGGTAGGGGCCGGAGAGGGACTGATCGACGCCATCGAGCTGCCAGCCGCCCTGGTCGAGTCAGTGGGCTGCCTGGTGGTCGGCAACACCCTGTTCCTCCAGCTCCCTTCGCGGATCGTCGACTTCGACGCCCTGGTCGAGTTCGTTGAGGAGCAACCGCTCACCGGAGGGATTCTGGTCACCTCCGGCCAGGACCAGGTGTCGGTCGTGCTCTTGTCCGAGGGCCGGGCCAAGGGCAGCTTCAGCTCCATCAACCCGGATCTGGTCGAGGGCCCGGGAGTGGCGGCGGCCGCCTGTGGGGAGCGAGAGGCCCGGATCGACGTCGTCGCCGCTCCTCCGGGACCCCTCCCGGTGATCGAGCTCGCGGAGATCGCCTGACCCTTAGGAGAATTCTGCCGGGCGCCAGCGGTCGCAGGCGGCTCTTCCTCCTCGCCGGCCCGCTGCTGGCCCTCCTGGTGGCCCCGATCTTGGCCGGGTGTGGGCCACTCTCCCCGCCCCAGATCACCGACGTGTCTCCGGCACCCAGCCAGGGGGCGGTCCACACCGATGACCCGCTGGTGATCGTCTTCAACACCCCGATGAACGAGCTGTCGGTCGAGCACCGTCTGTACATGCGGACCCGCAAGGACCATTTCCCCCCAGACTGCTCGATCGCCGCCGCCGCCGCCGAGCGAAAGACCGGTTGCCGCTTCGTCTGGCGGAGCCCCCAGGTGATGACCCTGGTTCACCCGGATCACCCCTGGGCGGTCATCACCACCTACCGAGCGACCCTGGTGGGTGGAATCGAGGCGGCCGACGGCGCAATCAACTCGCTCTCCCACTCTTGGGAGTTCTCCACCGAGGGCGGCCCGCAGGTCTCCTCCACCGCCCCCTCGAGCGGGGGCACCCTGGGGCCGGATCAGGCGATCTCCATCAACTTCAGCAGGGACATGAACCCGAAGGCGGTCCGGAAGGCGGTCACCCTAACGCCCGCCCCAAGCGGCAGTTACCAACTGGCTCAGAGTTCAACTGTGCCAGGGCGCTTCCTGGTCGAGCCGAACCTGCCGCTGGTCCCGGGGACGACCTATACCCTGGCGATCGCCAGGTCGGCGCTGGATGTGGACGGCGACCGGCTGCAGCGGGCCGTCCGGATCCACTTCACGGTGGGCCACCTGGGCAGCACCACGACGGTGGTATTTCCGGCCGGGCCTTCGCCGAGCGACTACACCGAGGTGCTGGCCGCCTCCCCCCGCCAGCTGCCGGGCGACCCGCCCACCCTTCGGGTGTTGGCCACCGCGTCGGCCGGGCAGCACTACCTGTACGCCTGGCCCTCCCCGGACGGGTATCGGCTGGCCGTCGAACTGGCCGGTGACCAGCCGATCCAGGTGATCGATCTCAGCACCGGCAAGAGCACCTCCGTGCTCGGCAGCAGTGGCAGCGTTGGTGCGGCCTGGAGCCCGAATGGCCAGCAACTGGCCTTCGCAGTAGGCGGGGCTCTCCGGGTCTACACCGTCTCCAGCGCCACCTCGGTGACTCTGGCCACTTCGCCCAGCATGCAGGGTCCGCTCGCCTGGCGTCCGGACAACCAGGTGGTCGCGGCGGTGGCCGCCCCTACCGGCGATCCCACTCGGGTGGCTCTGCTTAGCCCCGGACTGAAGGCGATTACCTTCCTGCCCACCTCCACCGCCGCAGTCGCGGCTGAGAGTGACCCGGTCTGGAGTCCAAGCGGTAGCAGCCTGGCCTTCGCGGTGGGGAACGGCACCGACCCGGCGCTGTGGGTCTATCGACCACTGGACACCAGCTCGCCGCTCACTCAGGTGGCGGCCGCCGTCGGCCAGCCACTGGCCTTCCTCGACCTCGACTCGATCCTGGTCCGGGAACCGACCGGTGCTCTGGCCAGTGTCTCGACCACCACCGGCGGCTCGACCGTGATCGTCGCCGGCAAGGCGGGTCACTACCCACTGGCCGCCGCCGCAACCTCGACCGGACGCCAGGTCGCCTTCACCCTCAGCGTCGACGGGAGGGTGGAGGTCTATCTCGCCAACAACGACGGCACCGGCGTGCAGCCGCTGACCGCATTCTCCGGTAAGCTGGTGCTGGACGCCGGTCCGCCCAGTTTTGTCGGCGGTTGAGCCGGGGCCGACTCGGCTAGGTTCCGCCAACTAACCTCTCTTCCTGGATGATGATCACTCGCGGTCGGGGGAGCTGGTGGGACAGCTTGCCCTGGCCTCCCCAGACCGCCGCCGTTGTGAGCGCGGTCTCCCCGGTCGTGGTGGGGACTGGGGTCGCCGCGCACTTCGGTCTGGTACCGGCGGGCAAAAGCCTGGCCGCCTTGGGCATCGCGATCTGTCTCGGCTTCGGCCTGCTGGGATTGGTCGGCTCGGTCAGCCGGGGAGCCCCGACCCGGGTCCGGCTGCCTAGTGTCAGGACCGTCGGGCGGTTGCCACGCTCGTCTGCCTCCTGGCTCGCGGCCGCCCTGGTGCTGGGGGTCTGGCTGGCTGCAACGACCGCCTGGTGGCTGCTGGCGGTCGGTGCCGTGGGCGTGGCGGCGGCAGCCGCCCTCAGCCAACCGCCGGTCCCGAACCGCGCCATCGGCCGGGATCAGCTGGCCCTGGTCGCGGCGATAGAACTTCTCGCTGGCTGGGGAACGATCAGGGTGGAGATGGGACGCCTCCCGGGACTGGGACTGGTGGCCGCCATCTTGCCCGCGAGCCTAGCGACCGCCCTTCTGATCCTGGCCAGGATGCGCGCTTGGTCCAGCGATCCCGCGGACCACGAGCCGGGTACGGTTGCCGGCCTCAGCCGGAAGGGGACCAAGAATCTCTTTCAGGGACTGCTGGGACTGGCTCTGGCGGTGCCGCTTTTGATCACCGTGCCCGGCCTGGATGGGGCGGAGTGCTTCCTGCCCTGGTTGCTCGCGCCGCTCGCCGAGGGGCCGCTCCGAAACTCGCGGTCAGCCGAGCTGGTGCTGCGCCAGCGCGCCGTCCGTCAGACCGCGGTGCTCCTTTTGGCCTGCTCCGGTCTGCTCGCTGTGGGGATCTGGACCGGCTGAAGCCGGACCAACCAGGGGCTGGGTCAGACCTCGCTGGCGGCCACAGCCGCCAAGCCAGCGGGCAGTCCGTACTCGGGCAGGAGTAGGTCGACGGTTCGCTCCCAGGTGAAGCTCTGGGCCCGCCGCCAGGCTGCTTGGCGCATCGGCGCATCGGCACTCGCCGGGCCGGAGATGACCCGGAAGATCGCTTCGGCGTAGTCGGCCGGATTGTGGCCCTCCACCAGGTATCCGGTGCGCCCGTGGGCCACCACGTCTCGGAGGCCGCCCACCGAGGCCGCCACCACCGGGGTGCCGCAGGCCTGCGCCTCGAGCGCGACCAACCCGAAGGACTCGGTGTGAGAAGGGACCACGACCACGTCAGCCAGGCAGTAGAGCAAGGCCAGTCGATCCTGGGGCTGGGCTCCCAGGAAGCAGACCCGGTCGGCAAGCCCCAGCTCCCGCACCCTAGCCTCCAGGACACCCCGCTGATCCACCTGGGCCCCGTCACTGCTGTCGTCTCCCACGAAGAGCAGTTGCACCGGGCTTGCAAGGTCGTCCCGCCTGACCAGGGCGGCGAAGGCGTCCAGGAGGGTGTCGGGACCCTTGAGCGGCTCCAGCCGTCCCGCGAAGAGAACCACCTTGCGGCCAGTCAGCTTGAGGCGGCGCCGCAACCGGTCGGGATCGCGGGGCTGAAACCTCACCAGGTCCACCCCGGGGGGAGCGACCACCAGCTGTTCTGGGTCAGCCCCGTAGAGCCGCCGCAGCCCGTGCGCCTCGCCCGGAGTGTTGGCCACCAACCGTGCTCCCAGGGAGACGGCACGGCGCTCGGCCAGGAGCCGCTGGGGGCCATCCCCGTCAAAGCCGTACTCGCCTTTGACCGCGGCCAGGGTATGGGCTGTGTGCAGCCAGGGCACTCCCAGTTGCTCCCTCAACTCGGCCGCCACGTCGACGGTCAGCCAGTAGTGGCTGTGGACGGCGAGATAGCGCCTGCCTGCCCGCTGCATGAAGTAACGGACTCCCTCCAAGTACTCGTCCCGGGTATTGGGCAGCTGGTGCTTGGAGAGCCTGCGTGCCGGGCCGGCGTTGACCGCTACCACCCGGCTGCGGGGGCCCATCGCCTGCTCGGCTGGTTCGTCGGGATCAGTGCGCCGGACAAAAACGTCGGTATGCACGCCGCGGGCTCCGAGTTCCTCGCAGACCGACCGGACGTAAACGTTGAGCCCGCCGTTCTCCCTCTGGCCCAGCCGCGCCAGCGGGGAGGCGTGCAGAGAGAGGAAGGCGATGGTGTCTCCCGGACCGGCTCCGTTTCCTCCCGGGGGAACGGTCAAGGGCGCACCTCTCGCCCGCCTGGGGAACTGAGCTGGAGCCGCCAGAGCGGCTTGTCCACGGCTCCCAGGTGGTACTTGTAGGCCTCGCTGCCGCGCAGGAAATCCGCGGTCTGACAGCCCTCATCGATCGCCACCCTGATCCCCTCGGCGACGCAGAGTAGCCCCGGGGAGAGGGCGGCCGCCTCCGGCTGATACCCGGAGTTGTAGAGGTGCCAGGTGGCCGACACGGTGAAGCCCAGGGTGGCCGCAGTCAGTCGCCCGTCTGCCTTTATGAACTGGATCCGCAGCCAACCCCGCTCCTGGAGGCTGCGGCAGACACTGCGGATGAACGCCTCCACCTCGGGGGTCAAGAATTCCACCTTGTGCGGTCCGCTGGCGAGCAGGATGGGGAAGAAGGCATCGATCGCCTCCTCCAGGCCGAGGTCGGCCTGGCTCACCAGGCTCCACTCCGGCTGCTCGATCTGGAGACGGCGCAACTTCCGGCGGAGCTCGTGCCGGTCCTTCTTGTTGAGCCGTTCGGTCAGGTAGCCCTCGAAGTTGTGGTAGAGGGTCACCTGGGGGCTCACCTCCTCCTGGGTCAGGTCCTGGACCAGCTCAAGCTGATCGGCGGCTTGGCGCAGGGCGGCCAGCTCCGGTGAGGCGTCGAGGAGGTAGTGGAGGTCCAGAGTCGCTGCAATCGCCGGCTGCTCTCCGTGGAACAGGTGCTCAAGAGCACTGGTCGCAACTTCCGCCGCCCTGGTCGGGCGGAAGAGGAAGCCAAGGCGGTCGGAGAGATCAATCCCTCCACCGAAGAGGAGCTCACGCCGTCCGTCGGCCGCGCACTGGAGGGGGACGATGCCCACCACCTGCTCCGGCTCCGAGATCACCAGGCAATGGAGTTCCCGGTCCGCGCCGAAGGCCTCCCACCAGCTCCACTGCCAGTCCCAGGACAGGAAGGGATTGATCGGCTCGCCAGCAGCCTCGACCTGGTTCCAGTCGGGGCGTAGCCGCCTCAGCCCGTCAGCAGTGGTGATCTCCTCCACCCGCAGGCCGCGGTCGCGCGGAGTCAGTGCCGATTGCGCCCCGAGGGGCGCTGGACATGAGGCCCCGATGCTTGCTCCACCCTGAAAACCCGCCGCTCTACCGGGGCTGCTCGAGCCGCGGCCAGCGAGATCACTCTACCATCGCCGCCAGAGGCAAAACATCCGATGAGGGACGCCACCAGCTTGAACGACCCCGGTCGCGCGGAAGTACAGATATGGGCGGCCGGAACCGGAGGCGGCCACCTCAGCGTGGCCCAGGCGCTGCGGACGGCAATCATCTCCCGCAGCGCAGGGCGGGTCGGGGTGGCCCTGGACGACCCCACCCACGTTCCGATCGGTCGCACAGCCCGCTCGCTGGCCCGGGCCTATGGACCGCTGGTGCGGACCTCCCCCGCGCTCTGGGGGGTGCTGTTCCGCAGCTTCAGCAGCCGGGGCCTCCGCTCGGGAATGGATCGGTTCCTCCTTCGGCAGCTGGGCCCGGCCATGGCCGAGCGGACCCGCCTTCGCTCGCCGTTGGCGATCGTGAACTGTCACCCACTCCTCGGCCCAGCCGCCCGCTCGGCGGCTGACGCAGCCGGGGTGAAGGGCGTCTCCCCGGCTTTGATCACCGTCATGACCGACCTGGTGGGCGGGCACCGGGGTTGGTTGTCTCCCCAACCTGACGCCATCCTGACTGCGACCCGGGAGGCCACTCTCTGGTGCCTCCAGCACGGAGTTCCCGCCCATCTGATCCGGGAGACCGGACTCCCGATCGACCCGAGCCTGTCAGAGGGGAACCCCAGCCCGGGGGGCCTTCGCGCACTTCGGGAGTCGCTGGGGCTCGACCCGAAGGCGCTCGGGGTGCTGGTGGGTGGCGGAGCCGAGGGGGTGGGCAGCCTGAGGCGTCTGATCGGGTGGCTTGGAGCGAGCGGGCTTCCGCTTCAGGTGGTAGTTGCCTGCGGCAACAACCGCCGTTTACTGGAGTGGCTGAGGCGGCATCCCCAGAATGTGCCGACGCTCGCGCTGGACTTCCAGGCCTCGCTGACCCCCTGGCTGCGGGCCGCCGATGTCTACCTTGGCAAGCCTGGGCCCAGCACCCTGGCCGAGGCCGCGGCCGCCGGTCTGGCCATCCTGGTGACGGAAGCGCTGCCCGGGCAGGAGGATCACAACGCCGAGACCCTGGTGGCGGCCGGGGCGGCTCTCCAGGTTGAAGGCCGGGAGGAGGTCCTGGGAACCATCTCTCGCTTGTGCCGCCCGACAGATCCGCTCTTGGGGGAGTTGCAGCGCGGCGCCCGGACCTGGGCCCGCCCGGAGGCGGCGAACGCGGCGGCCGAGGTTGTCCTCAGCTTCCTCGAGGCGGGCGGGTTGGCGGGGGCGTCCCCGCCTCAGGCACGAAGCGCAGCCGGGTCAGGGCCTTCCCCCCGACCTCCGCGTTGATCGAGTCCAGGATGGTGGCGGATTCGATCTGCAGCTGGTGGGCGATGGCGGGATGGGCGCAGGCCAGAACCAGGACTGAGCGCTCCACCGCGTAGACCCGGACATGGGGCCGGATGTACTCCCCGCAAACCTTGGCGAAGGCTGCCTCCACCCGGACCTGGCGCACCTGGCCGGTGGCCCCCAGTCGGCGGAGCACCCGGGGCAGGATCGCCTCTATGCCTTCCATGCGGCTAGCTCCCATCCGGGTTGCGCCTGTCGCGTCAGCTGTCCGCCCCGGGCCTGAAGGACCTGGGAGACAGCCACCTCGCCCCCGATCTGGGGATCTTCAGTAGAGGTGATCAAGGTCTGTTCGACCGCCAGCTCCTCGGAGAGAAGCTGGAGCAGCCCGGTCCGCCGGGCCTGGTCCAGCTCAGAGAGGACGTCGTCGAGCAGCAAGAGGGGGGTCTCCCCTCCCAGGCTCAGATGCTGGCGGACCTCTGCCACCTTGAGTGCCAGCACCACGCTCCGCTGCTGACCCTGGGAGGCGAACTGCCGGGCTGGCCTTCCTCCCAGGAGAACCTCGAAGTCATCCCGATGCGGCCCGACCACGCACTGGGCTCTGGCGATCTCCTCAGCCGAAGTCCGAGCCAGGGCATGGCGCAGTGCGTCGGCAGGCTCGGAGCTATCTTTCAGGGTGCCACCTCGACCCAGTCCCGGTCGATATTGCAGCTGAAGCTCGGCCGTCTCTCCGATCTTGATGATGGCCTCGGCGGCAACCGGCTGCACCGCCTCCAGATAGCGCCGCCTCTCCTGGATCACTATCGTGCCGTGCTCGATCAGGGCCTCCGTCCAGGGCCGGAGCTCAGCCTGCGTGGCCTGGCCCTCTCTCAGCCGCCGCAAAAGGGCGGTGCGGTGTTCGAGCGCCCGGCGATACCTGGTGGCCGCCTCGGCATAGGGAGGGGAAAGCTGACTGAGCACAACATCGAGCAGTCGTCGCCTCGGCTCCGGACCTCCCTTGACCATGAGCAGGTCCTCGGGCCAGAAGAGCACCACCCGGAACCGTCCCAGGAGTTGACGGGCCTGGATGCGGTCTCCGTCTTGGCTCAGCTTGCGTGTCCAGCGCTCACTTACGTCGCGGCGTTCCGCCCTCAACTCGAGGTCGCTCTCGCCGAGACGGCTGACTAAATGGGCAGCCACCCCCATTCGCGGCTCACCCCAGGATGCGCAGTCACCCAGTGAGCCCGACCGCGGGGATCTGGTCAGCGCCAGGGTTGAGATCGCCTCGAGCAGGCTGGTCTTGCCCTGACCATTCTGGCCCAGGACCAGATTCACCCCGGGGAGTAGCTCTAGCGAAGCCTCCTGGTAGATGCGGAAGCAGAGCAGGCGCAGCTGCGAGAGGTACACCTGCTCAGACCCGCCATTGCCCTCAGATCGCCACCCTGACAGGCATGATCACGTATCGATAGGTGTCGTCCCCGGGAGCCCTCACCAGACCCGGCGAGAGCGGTCCGTTCAAGATCAGCTCTACCTCCGGCGAATCGATCAGATTGAGCACGTCCGCAACGTAGCGGGCGTTGAAGGCGATGCCCAGGCTCTCACCCTCTACCGAGGCATCGACCCCAGCCACGTTGTCGCCCACTTCGTTGGTGTTGGCCGAGAGCACGACCTGGCCCTGTTCGCAGCGAATCTTCAAGACATTGGCCGCATCGCGAGCGAAGAGCGACACCACCTTGGTGGTCCTCCGCAGCTCCTCGGTGGAGGCCCTCACCACGGTCTGCGATGCGGTCGGGATGACCTTCTCGTAGCTGGGGTAGACCCCGTCTATCAGCCGGGCAGTTAGTTCGTAACCCGGGAGTTGGAACTTCACCTGGGCCCGCGAGGCTCCGATGGTCAGGCTGACCGATGCTGGGCTGGCCACCACCGGCTTGAGCAGCCGCGAGAGCTCTGAGAGAGCCCGGGCCGGGATGATCACTCCCAGCCGCTCGCCCTGCCGATCACTGTCGGTGGCTCGGACAACTCGTATCGCCAGGCGGTGCCCGTCGGTGGCTACCAGGGTCACCTCGGGTCCGGCGATCTCCGTCAGCACCCCGGTGTAGATGGGCCGGCCGTCGTCGGCGCTGGCTGCAATCACCGTCTGGTCGATAGCGGTGAGTAGGGTCTGGGGATCCAGCTCAACCGTGTCCCCGTCGGAGACGTCTGGGAGGGGCGGGAACTCCTTGGCGTCGACCCCGCGAATGTGGGCGTCAAACCGGCCACTCTGGAGGCTGACCGTCTGGTGTACCGGGTCGAGCTGCCAGCGCAGTGGCTGCTCAGGAAGGGCGCTGACAAACTCCGAGAGCATGCGGGCCGGCACCGTGACCTCGCCCTCTTCCTCGACCTCTGCCGCCAGGGAGTGATGGATGGTCAGGTCAAGGTTGGTGGCCGTCAGCTGCAAGGTGCCACCTCTGGCCGCCACCAGCACGTTGTTCAAGATCGGCAGGGTCACCCGGCTGGAGACTGCCCGGCTCACCGAGTTGAGCCCAGCCCCCAGCTGCTGGGGCGAGATAGTGCACTTCACTGAATAGGCCTCCTTGGCTTCAAGAGCTTTCTACCTTCCCTTTCAACAGCCCAGCCCAGCTCTTGGTACGAGTTTGTAGAACCGTAGCCATAGTAGGGGAGTGAAGGTTGGGGAAACTGATCGAAGCTGATCTCGCATTGACGGTGGACAGCCTGTGGATATCCCCAGCTGGTCCAGAGGACAAAAGGGGGCTTTGTTCAGGGCTTGGGGTTGCCCACAGCTGCTGGGTCCGGGGTAACAGGGACACTGGAAAAGTTGTGCTAATCCGGTCTAGCGAGACAGGAGCAGCTCCCGAAGCCGGGCCACGTCGTCGGCGACTCGGGGATCCTCCTTCATCTCGTTGACGATCTTTTCGTAGGAGTGAAGGACGGTAGTGTGGTCGCGGCCGCCGAAGACCTGGCCGATGGCCGGCAAGCTCATCGCGATCTCCTCCCGGATGAGGAACATGGCGACCTGGCGGGGGAACACGATGTGCTTGTCCCGCCGCTTGCTCCGCATCTCGTCGACGGTGATCCCGTAGTACTCGGCCACCACCTGCTGCACCAGCTCGACAGAGAGGGGCTTGGTGTCGGCCGACGGGATGATGTCGTGCAGGATCTCGGAGACCTGACTCAGAGAGGGACTCTCCCCGCCGGCGATCGAGGCGTGGGCTAGGACCCGGATCAACGCCCCCTCCAGCTCCCGGATGTTCTTCTGGATCTTGAAGGCGATGAAGGAGAGGACCTCCTCGCTAAGCGGGTTCTGGGCGGGGTCCAATTTGCTGCGGAGAATCGCCAGCCGGGTCTCGAAGTCCGGGGGCTGGATGTCGGCCATCAGCCCTCCCTCAAAGCGGGTTCGAAGGCGATCCTCCAGGGTGGGGATCTCTCGGGGAGGGCGGTCGCTGCTGATCACGATCTGGCGGTTCACCTCCTGCAGCGCGTTGAAGGTGTGGAAGAACTCCTCCTGGGTTCTGTCCTTTCCGGCCAGAAACTGGATGTCGTCGACCAGGAGCACGTCGACCGTCCGGTACCGGGCCCGGAACTGGGCCATCCGGTTCTCCTGGATCGAGGTGATCATCTGGTTCATGAAGCTCTCGGAGGTCACGTAGGCGACCCGCAGACGGTGGCTCTGCCAGACCGCGTGGCCCACCGCATGCATCAGGTGGGTCTTGCCCAGCCCCACCCCCCCATACAGGAAGAGCGGGTTGTAGGCGCGGCTCGGCGAATCGGCGACGGCCCGGCAGGCCGCGTAGGCGAATCGGGAGTTGTTGCC
>JBARIA010000091.1:0-5734 GCA_049799515.1 Candidatus Dormiibacterota bacterium
GTCATCGGCCTGGTGCTGGCCCTGGTGCTGTTCCTAGGCGGACTGGTCACCCCCGCCTTGGGCTGGAAGACCTCCCTCTTGTTCCTCTTCGGAGCCACCCTCTCAGCCAGCGCCGGCTACGTGGGGATGAACGTCTCGGTGCGCAGCAACTACCGGACCGCCGAGGCGGCCCGCCGGGGACTGGGCCCGGCGCTGAAGGTGGCCTTCAACGGCGGCGCCGTGACCGGCTTCTTCGTGGTCGGCTTCGGGCTGCTGGGGGTCACCATCGCCTTCTGGATCCTGGATCAGCCCTCGGCCATCGTGGGGCTGGCCTTCGGGGCCTCCTTGATCTCGGTCTTCGCCCGCCTGGGCGGTGGCATCTACACCAAGGCCGCCGATGTGGGAGCCGATCTGGTCGGCAAGATCGAGGCCGGCATCCCCGAGGATGACCCCCGCAACCCGGCGGTGATCGCCGACAACGTCGGCGACAACGTCGGCGACTGCGCCGGGATGGCCGCCGACCTGTTCGAGACCTACGCGGTGACCGCGGTGGCGGCGATGCTCCTGGGCGGCCTGGAGTTCCACAACTTCGATCTGACCATCTACCCGCTCCTGCTGGGGGCCATCGGCATCCTGGCCTCGATCTTCGGCACCATGTTCGTGCGGATCGGCAAGGGCGGCTGGATCATGGGCGCCCTCTACCGGGGCCTGGTCTCGGCCGGGATCTTCGCGATCGTCGGATTCCTGATCGTGACTCTGGTGCTCAAGGCCAACGGCGGTCTCTCGGCCAAGATCCTGGGCCACCCGGTGCTCAACCTGGTCTGGGCGGGGGTGATCGGAGTGGTGATCACCATCCTGATCGTGGCCATCACCGAGTACTTCACCGGGGGCCAGTTCAACCCGGTCAAGAGCGTGGCCCGAGCCTCCCAGACCGGTCACGCCACCAACATCATCGCCGGGCTGGCGGTGGGGCTGGAGGCGGCCGCCCTCCCGGTCCTGGTGATCGGCATCGGGATCCTGGGCGCCTACGCCCTGGCCGGCCTCTACGGCATCGCTATCGCCGCCATGAGCCTGCTCAGCATGGTGGGCATCGTGGTCGCAATCGACGCCTACGGGCCGATCACCGACAACGCCGGGGGGATCGCCGAGATGGCCGACCTGCCGGGGGCGGTCCGGGCCATCACCGACCCCCTGGACGCGGTCGGCAACACCACCAAGGCGGTCACCAAAGGGTACGCCATCGGTTCGGCAGCGCTGGCGGCTCTGGTGCTCTTCGCCGGGTACACCCAGACCCTCGGTCACCACCACTTCGACTTCAGCCTGCAAAACCCCCGGGTCATCGTCGGGCTGCTGTTCGGGGGCATCCTGCCGGTCCTCTTCGCCTCGCTCTCGATGCAGGCGGTGGGGCGGGCGGCGGGAGAGGTCGTGGAAGAGGTACGCCGGCAGTTCCGGGAGATCCCCGGGATCATGGAGGGCACCGGCCGGCCTCTCTACGGCCGCTGTGTGGCCATCGTCACCAGAGCAGCCCAGCGGGAGATGATCCTGCCCGGCCTGATTCCGGTCGCGGCGCCCCTGATCGTGGGCTTCGTGCTCGGCCCGGTGGCCCTCGGTGGGCTCTTGATCGGCACCATCGTGGTCGGGCTCTTCCTGGCGCTCCAGATGACCTCCGGAGGCGGGGCTTGGGACAACGCCAAGAAGTTCATCGAGGAGGGTAATTTCGGCGGCAAGGGCTCGGACGCCCACGCCGCCGCGGTCACCGGTGACACCGTCGGCGATCCCTACAAGGACACCGCCGGTCCGGCGATCAACCCCATGATCAAGGTGGTCAACATCATCGCCATCCTGATCGCCCCTCTGATCGCCACCCACTTCCTGATCCACTGAGGCCCGAAGAAGAGCTGGTGCCGACCCCAGCAGCGGGCAGCGCCAGTTCCAGCAGCCATATGCAAGACGCCCAGCAAGCCGAGTACCAGGTGGAGATCGCCGAGCTCCAGCGCAAGCTGATCGAGCTCCAGGAGAACGAGGCTGCCCCGAATCTGATCGAGGAGTACTCCACCGAGGTCAAGATCCTGACCGCCCTGCTGGAGGCGACCCAGCAGTTCCAAGAGCAGATCGCCCTCCGACCGGAGCTGGCGGAGAACCTCCTGGCCGGAGGCTTCCAGGCGGAGAGCTTCCGCGACCTCTACGCCTTCGTCTACGAACGAGCTCTGGAGGTCGACCTGGGCGGCTCCGAGTTCGCCCAGGCCATCCGCCGTACCGACTTCGCAGCGCTGCTGGACGGCTGAGGGTCGGCGGCCCGGTCGGGTAAGAACCGGCTCAGCCGGCCCGGCTCGTCAGCAATATCTCAGCAGCCGGCGGGCCGGGGCAGCTGATTCAGCTTGACCACCTCACTGGTCCAGAGCGCGGCGGTCTTGCCCGCCGGAGGGTCCGCCACCGACGAGAAGACGAGTGCCTTTCCGGCGGCCACACCCTGGACCTCGGCACCCGGCAGGACGGTGTATGAGTTCGAACCGACCATGGCCATGACTGCGGTCGGGATGCTCGGGATCCCACTGTCAGGGAGATCGGAAAGGTAGTTCCAGATCAGGTATCCGTCGGCCCAGAAGACGCTGGTGTCAAACGCGACGCTGATCCTGGCCGGGCCCGAGGTCGGCCGCTTCGCGCCCCGCGCCAGTACCCAGTTCAGGCCGGTGGTCGAGTCGGAGGCGGGGTAGTCAGTCCAGACGACTCCCTGGGGGAAGCTGGAAATGCTCCGGGCCGAGGCCAGCCCTGATCGGGAGACCGTGCGCTTGACCGTAACCGGGTGGCCCGACTCGGCCGAGGCCGCCATCAGGTGCTGCTGACTCCCAGACGATGCGAGGTAGTCCAGCTGGCCCCCCCAGAAGAACAAGTTGTCCACCACACCGTGGTGCACCGTGGTCTCCCTCCGAGTCCTCAGGGAATAGAGATGAAGCACCGGTGCAACTGAGGGGCCGCCCTTGGGAGTGCCGGCAGCCATGGTCCAGGCCAGTTGGCCGGTGCTCGATCCGGGGTCACTAGCAAAGGTGATCTCGGCCTCTACTTCGTTCGCGGGAGTTGCGGCAATGGTCCAGACCGACCCGGTTGACCGGTCCCAGGCGAGCAGGCGAGCCGGTCCGTTGAGTTCCGTGTCGACCCAGACCAGCCAGGGCCCGTCCAGGCGGCCGGCTGTCACCTCGTCGGAGCCCCCGTCGGGGAACTTGTAGACACGGGTCACCTACTGAGTCGCGGCGTCTACCTGGATGACCCCGGACCAGCTGGCCGTGTACTCGGCGGCGAAATAAAAGCCGCCGTCGGAGGTCACGGCAAAGGGCGGTGCGCCGCTCGGGTAGTCGGGGTCGGCCCACATTGAACTACTCGCGGCGGCAGTGATGGCCGCCTGCCAGCTGGGGGGCAGGGTCACCTGGCAGGAGCTCGAGGCCGAGACCAGCCGCGCCGAGCTAATCGGGGGAAGCGAGCGGACTCCTGGCAGAGACGGATTTGCTCCTGTCACTGCCGAGAGCAACCCCACTGCGGCGACCAGGGAGGCGGCGGACGCCCATCGCGCGACTTTAGGCGGCGCCCCAAGTGGGAGGCTTAGGGCTCGGTCCGGCACCTTCATCGTGGAGCAATACGTCCGTCGGTAGGAAAAGGTTCCATCGCGCCAATCTGGCGTTGGGGCGGACCTTTGTGTAGCATGCGGGTCACGTCCTGTCGCGAGAGGGTGGCGGTGGACTGACGAAGCTGTGACACCAAAGTGGTGGACGGCGGCCCACCCGCACCCTCAGAATCCCTTCGGGACGCGAAGTATCGTTCCAGGGACTGGAGTCCAGGGGCAGGGGGCCGATTGGGATCCAGGGTGTAGAGGTCTGAGTTTGGCAATATCACCGACCGTCGAGGAGGGGAACCAGGACGGCTCCTTGACGACGTCCCCGCCTGCCCCAACTCGGGCTCGCGGAGGCTGGCACGCCGCTCAGGTGGTGCTGGCCACTCTCACCGGCGCTCTCCTGATCTTGGTGCTGCTGGCGGCGATCTTCCTGGCGGTGGTCTCCAGGACCAGTGACCGCGGGGTGCCCCGGGTCTTCGGCCAGACCTTCCTGGTCATCCTCAGCGGCTCGATGACCCCAACCTTCGACGCTGGTGACCTGATCGTCGACAGGACCCTTAGCGCCAGCCAGGCAGCCCACCTCAGGAAGGGTCAGGTGATCACCTTCGAAGAGGGACCTAAGTCGGCACCGGCGTCAGTGCTGATCACCCACCGAATTTACCGGGTGCGCGATCTCCTAAGTTCCAAGACCCACCAAGAGACCCGGGTATACGAGACCAAGGGGGACGCCAACCCCGTCGCCGATGGAAATTCGCTCGCTTCCGATCAGATCCTGGGCGTGTATGAGTTCCGCGTTCCCTTCGGCGGCTACGTCCTCAACGTTCTGCATCAGCCCGTCGTTTTCATCCTGCTGGTGAGCTCGCCGTTCCTTCTACTGGTCGCCGGCGAGGCGACTAGGCGCTGGAAGATGGCCGGTCCGGGAGGGAACACATCTGGAGGATCCAAGAGTTAGCAAATAGTCGAGTTGTGCGTTCCGGCCGATAGCCGGACGCTTCGAGTCGTATTCATTTGAGTTAATCGCATCGACAGGGAGGAGCTTCGCTTGAAATTCTTGAGAAAACGGTCGACTATCGTGCTAGCCGCGATCGGCGCGGCGGGCGCCATTGCGGCCCTGGCCACGGCGGCCAGCTTTGCACTCTTCTACGACCCGCCGGCGCCAGTGTCGCAAACCTTCTCAACTGGAACGGTGACCGTGGCAGCCCCGAGCGTCACAAATTGCCAATTCGGCGCCGACAGCAGCACCAACGTCGCGACCGCGGTGGCTCCCGGATACAGCACCAAAGGTTACCCAGATACCGCAATCCCCCTCACTCAAAGCAATCTCGGAGATCAACTGGGTCAGGTCTGTACCTTCTCAATCGAGTACACCGGATCAATGGACGCCTTCTTGGCGACCGACGTGAGCGTCAATTCGGTCGCCCTCGGTTCAACTGATAGTTCGCCAGAGACTGGCTCCAACTTGGCTTGCTCAGGGAATGACACCGTTGGCACGTGTTACGGTCTCTATTCCCCCAGCTACGGGGAGACCAGCGACCTGGAGATCTGGACCACATACACCGTCAACTCGGACACAAATGCCGTCCATGCGCTTGGAATCGGTAACGACCAGACGATCTCTGCGCCTGGCAGCACCGATGTGGACACGACGAATTACTCGTCCTCGACCTGCCGACAGAGCGGTCCGGGTATCGGAGACGACTGCCCGGTTACAAATGGATTCACCGTCAACTACCAGGTCTACGTGTACTGGCCGTTGGTGAGCAGTTCCGAGCAGAATCCCTACCAGGGCTCGTCAGCCACGGTGACCATGAACCTGCACGCTGTGCAAGCGGCCGACAATCCGCTCCACCATTGCGGCGGGATCGTCGATCTTGAGGGACTGAGCCTGCTCGAATTGAGTTATGAGAATCCTGACCAGCCGCTGGTTGGCTGGGGCTCGGGGTTTGACAACCCCAACTACGCTGAGACCGACGCGTGCCCAAGCGCTGGGTTAGGTTATCCCGCAAAGGCGTGGACCGATTCTTCGCCCGGCTACAACCTGTACCCGTTCTCCCATCTGGACTTCCCATCCCTCCCGTAAGGAATCTAGGAAGCACCGGAAAGACAGACTAGGCACAGCGCCATCGAAGCGCCGATCAAGGAGGTGGGGGG
>JBARIA010000092.1:0-10073 GCA_049799515.1 Candidatus Dormiibacterota bacterium
GCCTAAAGCGGTACATCGCTCGAGAGGTCTACCGCCAGATCGCACCACTTGACACGCCATAGGAGCATCCCCTCAGGTCGAGTTTGCCCTCTGCCACCAATTGCATCACCGCTACCGCGGTTACCGTTTTGGTGATAGAACCGATGCGGTACTGGACGTCCGGCCCGGCCGACAGCCCGGACGACACCTCCGCCTTGCCTATCGACACATGAGAGATCAGCCGCCCGGAGTGGGCCACCCCTACCACCATGCTCGGAAGCCGCCTCTCCCTCTGCACGGTGGTGGCCACCGTGCGAATCCGTTCCAAGGCGGTGCTGGAGATGGCCACGACGAGCAAGCCTATCGAGTCTGGCGTACCTGGGAATCGACCCCTTGATCAGACGGGAGGCAAGAGCAGCCGCTCGCCAGGAGTGATGCCCGGTCCATCTAGGTGATTTGCCGATTCGATCGCGGAGATTGCCGCCCTTGGGTCGGACTGCGGATAGTGGCCGCTGGCGATCCCCCACAGAGTCTGTCCAGGCTGAACCACCACCGACGGTCCCCGGGAGCCAGCAGTTCCCAGAACCACTTGGGTCATCACCGCCCCGACCAGCATGGCCAGGACAGCCGCCTTCACCAGGAGTCCCCAGTGGCTCCGACGGGCCCTCCTCGCTGATCGGCCCGGGAGCCGGCGGAGGCTTCGTCGGTCTTGAGTCTGGACTGGTGCGAACATCGGTTCGTAGTGTAGGGAACAGTTGTTCGTTTGTCAACGTTGATATAGGCCCGCCTGGTTCTTAGAGCTCTGGTGGAATTTGGAGTCGCGGCCCAGGCCAACTCGGGCGGGCCGGTAGATGATTCACCTGCTCTTGGGCCACTACTTCGAGTCGATGCAGGCGAACAGCCGTTTGCGCTTCCAGGCGATCAGTGCTACCATCGGCAGCGATCATTTGTTCTGGGGTGCCGCCGCCGGTCGGTGGGCGTCTCGGAAAGGAGCTGCTAGATGTCCGAAGGTCTTCATCCTCGGCAACAGGAAATCGTCGACTACCTGCGCTCGCGCAGCTTGGACGGCGGCTACCCCCCTTCGGTCCGAGAAATCGGTCGCGCGGTCGGACTCAGCTCCAGTTCCACTGTGCAAAACCACTTGAACGTCCTGGAACGGAAGGGCCTGATCCACCGTGACCCGACCAAGTCACGTACAGTCCTGCTCACCGACTTCTCGGTTCCGGCCAGTCACCCGACTGGAGCGTATTGGCTTCCCTTGGTGGGTCAGGTGGCTGCCGGCGCCCCCCTGCTGGCGGAGCAAAACATCGAGGAGCACCTGGCTATCGGACCCGAGATAGCTGGTGGCGAGGATTCCTTTCTCCTCCGGGTCAGAGGCGAGAGCATGCACGGCGACGGTATTTTCGATGGGGACTTGGTCGTGGTCAAGCCATCGAGTGACGTAGCCAACGGGACGGTCACCGTGGTCAGGCTGGAGAGTCCGGACACCGGCGAGAGTGAGGTCACCGTCAAGCGTCTCTACCGTGAGCGTGGACATATCCGGCTCCAGCCATCAAACGATGCGTTCGAGCCCCTGATCGTGGACGACGCCCACGTCGAAGGCAAAGTGGTGGCCGTGATCCGGGTTCTGCGCCAGTAAGGGCACCGGCCTAGTCAGTCGATTCTTCCTCGACCGCTGGTGCTGTAATCCCCTCGACTAAGGCTTCGGGCAGGCGCCCGCGGACGTGGACTCCCTCACTGGTGAACTCCTCGCCCTCGACCACTCCGTAGCGTCGCCAGCGAGAGAGCGCCTTCCAATTGTCATAGGGAATGGTGGCTTCGACTGCCAGCATATCTCGGGAAAGGGCCTCAGCAATCGCGCTTCGGAGTTTGTCCAGCCCTTCCCCGGTGGCGCCGCTGACCAAGACGACTCCCAGATACGGATCGGGGTGGAAGGTCAGGAGGCGCATCCGACTCTCGGGGGAGCAGCGGTCCACCTTGTTGATGGCGAGGAGCAGGGGTCGGTCGTCCAGCTCCAGCTCCCTCAGGGTGGCGTGTACCGTTTCAAGGCGAGTCTCGGCCCCGGCATGGCTGGCGTCCAGGACGTGTACCAGGAGGTCAGCCTCCCCCACCTCCTCCAAGGTGGCGTGGAAAGCAGCGACCAGCTCATGCGGAAGTTTCTGGATGAAGCCCACCGTGTCGACTAGGAGGCAGGGCTGGCCGAATGGCAGCCGGACTGAACGGGTGGTGGGGTCCAGGGTCGCGAAGAGTTGGTTTTCGGCCAACGCCCCCCCGGCGGTCATGGCGTTGAGCAGTGTCGATTTTCCGGCGTTGGTGTAGCCGACCAAGGCGACAGTGCGGAATGGCTTCCGACGGCGCCCTTCCCGGTGCAGAGCTCGTTCCTCGTGCAGCTCGGTGAGCTCCTTGTGCAGGACACGCAGCCGGTTGCGAACCCGCCGGCGGTCGGTCTCCAGCTTCTGCTCGCCCGGCCCTCTGGTTCCGATCCCGCCCCCGAGTCGGGAGAGCCCGCTGGCGCCGGTGAGCCGGGGCAACAGGTGCTGCAGCTGGGCGACCTCGACCTGGATCCGGCCCTCACGCGAGCGAGCGTGCTGAGCGAATATGTCGAGAATCAGGCCGGTGCGATCAACGACCGCGGTATCCAGCTCTTCCTCCAGATTGCGCTGCTGCCGCGGGGACAGCTCGTCGTTGGTGATCAGTAGGCCGAAATCGAGGCTCTCTCGCAGAGCCCGAATCTCAGCCACCTTGCCTCTGCCAAAGAAGAGGGTCGGATCCACCTTCGGACGCTTCTGCACGTCGGAGCCGACGATGGCCGCACCAGCCGTGCGCGCCAAGTCTCCCAGTTCGTCCATCTCTAGCTCGACATGACCGAGGTCGCGCTCGGACGGTGCCCAACCGAGCAAAAACGCACGTTCCCGCTCGCGTTGCATGGACTCGTCGAAAACTCTCATCCAGACCTCGGTCCCTGGCCCGTTTGGATCACGGCCAGGGATTGACTAACCATCTCGTCCGGCCTGAGTGAACCTTCGATCCACACCAAGTCCGGCTCGCTTCGCAGCCAGGTCAGCTGGGCCTTCGCGTAGCGCCAGGTTCTGGCCGCTATCCGCTCAACTGCCTCTTGACGGGTGCAGTGGCCCTGCACCCAGTCGACGACTTCAGAGTACCCGATGGCGGACCGAGCCAGGAGTTCCGGCGAGAAGCCTCTGGATTGGAGTGCCTCCACCTCCTCTACCAGGGGCTCCGCCACCAGCGCCTCGGATCGAGCCTCAATCCGGAGGCGGAGTTCCGAGCTGCCCACCCGACACCCCAGTTTGAGCACTGACCAGGGGGGTGGAGCCTGGCTGGCGCGGGTGCTAGCCCGAGCCAGCTCGGCGGCGCGGATCACCCGGCGAGGGTTCTCCAGGTCCACCTCCTGGGCCAGCTGTGGGTCGAGGCGGCGCAGCTCTCGGACCGCCGGCCCCGCGAGCCGACGCTCCTCAGCGGAATCAGTCAGCTGGTCGGTTCGAGATCTGTCCGGGGCCACCCCCCCGAAGTCGAAGCCGCCGAGTAGCGACCGGATATACAGTCCTGTCCCACCGACCACGATGGCTGTCCGACCCCGGCCGGCGATCTCCTCGATGGCCGTCGTCGCCAGGGTCCGGTAGACCGCAGCGGAGAACGGTGCTCCCAAGTGACTCCAGTTGAGGCCGTGACACGCCACGCCCTGGAGCTCCTCCGAGGTGGGCTTGCAGACCCCAATCGCCAACTCCGCAATTGCCTGGCGAGAGTCGGCGTTCAGCAACTCACCTCCCAGCGCTTTGGCGAGGGACACTGAGAGCTGGGTCTTTCCGGACGCGGTAGGACCCAGGATGGCCAGAACTGAGTGGGGCTTACCTGGTCTGGCTGGCGCAGAGACTTCAGCCATCAGCGCCTGCGGAAAGCGGAGAGGAGCTGTCCTTCCGATAACAAGAGAACTGCGGGCCTACCGTGCGGGCAGGTTATTCCCCCCGGTGTAACCGCCAGGTCTCTCAGCAGCGCTGACACCTCCTCCGGGCTGATCGGATCACCGAATCGGATGGCGCTGTGGCAGGCCACCGAGGCAGCCAGGCGGTGACGCCGATCCGACGATCCATCCTCCCCGCTCAGAGCCTCGCCCAGTACCTCCACCAGCAGCTGCTCCAACTCCGAGAGTCTGGTGCCGAGGGGCACGGCGGAGCACCTCAGGGTGCCTTCCCCAAAGGGCTCCAGGTCAAAGCCGGCTCGCTGGAGCAGGTCAGCTGTCGCAGCCAGGCCAGAGACCGCAGTAGGTCCCACCTCGAGCAGCATCGGGCTGAGGAGGCCCTGACCTGCTTGCCTTCCCGTTTCCCCCTCTGTTTCCAGACGCTCCAGAATCCGGCTGTAGAGCACCTTCTCGTGAGCAGCGTGCTGGTCGACCAGCGCCAGTCCCCGTTCCGTCTCAACCACCAGGTATCGGTTGTGAGCCTGGCCCAGGAAACGCCAGCGATCGGCTCCGGAGAGCGAGTCGTCCGGATCTGGGCCGGGCAGCTGGTCACCGAGCAGTTCGGTCTCCTCCGCCGTCGTGGCGCGCGGGAGTTCGAGAACTGGGGTCCACCGGAGTTCGGGAGTGAGCTCTCGCTGTTGGAATTGATCCGGAATCAAAACGTTGGCTGGTCTGAGATCCCGAAGGGCTCCCCAGCAGGCATGTTGGACCACGCTGAAGATCTGGCCCTCATCCTGGAACCGCACCTCTCGCTTGGTGGGGTGCACGTTCACGTCGACCACCCTTGGATCGCAGCGAATATCCAGTACCGCGAGAGGATGGCGTCCCACCTCCAGCAGGCCACGATAGGCCCCCTCCACCGCGGCGGCCAGAGCCCGTTGATGGACACGTCGACCGTTGACCATCAGAACCAGGGCGTTGCGATTTGGATGGGCCACGCCCGGAGGGCCGAGGACGCCGACCACCACCACCTGGTCGCCCTCCCAGCTGACCGGGATCAGTTGGTCGGCCACCCCCCGGCCAAGAACCGCCCGGGCGGCCTCCACCAGATCGCCATCGCCTGGGGTGACCAGCGTCCTCCGTCCTCCCATCCGGGCTTCGAAGCGGACATCAGGTCGCCCGAGTGCCGCCTCCGAAACGACCCTCAGACAGGCGCTGGCTTCCGATCGGGTGGAACGGAGGAAGGCCCGCCGGGCGGGGGTGTTATGGAACAGCTCACGCACCTCGACCGAGGTTCCGGGCGCCGCCGCCACCACCGTCACCGCTCCAGCTTGGTGGCCGGCAACCTCAACTCTGGCGCCGGCTAGTGCCTCGGGCTCCCGGGACACGGCCACCAGGTTGGCGACGGCGGAGATGCTCGCCAGAGCTTCCCCCCGAAAGCCGAAGGTGGCAATTCGGGCTAGATCTTCGATGGCTGCGAGCTTGCTGGTGGCATGGCGCTGGAGGGCTATGGCCAGTTCAGCCGAGGGCATTCCCCGTCCATCGTCGACCACCCGGATGAGCTCGCTCCCGCCGCCTTCGATCTCGACGGTGATCCGGCTTGCGCCCGCGTCGAGGCTGTTCTCTACCAACTCCTTGACGACCGAGGCCGGTCGCTCGATCACCTCCCCAGCAGCGATCGCGTCGGCCACCTCAGGCGCCAGCTGTCTGATGGATGCCCTGACGGTTCCCGAGCCCGGAGTGCCAGGTGGAGTTCGGTTCAGTTCCGCTCCCCCGCCTGGCGCTGCCAGTCCGCGATCTTTTGGAGCGCCTCCAAGGGCGTCATGCCGTCAACTTTCAACTGCTCCAACTCGACCATTACCGGGTGGGCTGGGCTCAACGGCAGCGACAGCTGCTGCTCCGGACCTGTCAAGGGCGCCAGTGGTCGGTCAGACTCGCGTCCCGCCAACACCTGGGCGGCGCGGTCCAGGACCCCAGCGGGTAGGCCCGCCAGCTGGGCCACGTTGATGCCGTAGGAGCGATCGGCTCCTCCGGCCACGATCCGGTGGAGAAAGGCGATTCGCAGCTCGCCCCCCACCCCGGTCTCGAGAACCTCGACCCGGAAGTTGCGCAGCCCGGGCAGGGCCCGCTCCAGGGTGGTGAGCTCGTGGTAGTGAGTCGCGAAGAGAACCCTTCGGGCCATGCCTGGTTGGTCGTGCAGGTACTCGAGGATGGCCTGGGCGATGCTCATGCCGTCGTAGGTGCTGGTGCCCCGGCCGATCTCGTCCAAGATCAGCAAGCTGCGGGGAGTCGACTGGGCCAGAATCAGCGCCATCTCCTCCATCTCCACCATGAAGGTGCTGCGTCCGGCCGCGATGTCATCCTGGGCACCGATGCGGGTGAAGATCCGGTCAACCAGCCCCCACCGTGCTTTGGTGCAGGGCACCATCGAGCCTACCTGACCGAGCAGGCAGATCAGGGCGACCTGGCGCAGGAAGGTCGACTTGCCCGCCATGTTGGGCCCGGTGAGAAGCCAAAGTCGCTCGGTCTCGCCATCCAGCTCGACGTCGTTGGGGACGAACCGGCCGGCCCCCAAGCTGGCCTCGACCAGGGGATGCCTTCCCCCGATCAGCTCCAGGGACAGCCCGTCATCGATCTGGGGCATCACCCAGCCCTGCTCGACGCCAAGTTGGGCAAGTCCCTGCAACCCGTCCAGTTCGGCGAGAGCCACCGCCGCCCGGCCAAGCTCTCCCACCTGAGCCACCACCGCTTGTAGCAAGCTGCTGAGGCAGTCGCTCTCCCGTAGCAGTCCCCGCTCGCGGGCGGTGAGCACGACATTCTCGTGTTCGCGCAACTCGGGGGTGATATATCGCTCCGCTCCGACCAGGGTCTGGCGGCGGACGTACTCGGGAGGGATGGCCTCCCGCGCCGAGTTGCGGACCTCGATGTAGTACCCGAAGACACGGTTGTATCCGACCCGCAGGGCCTTGATCCCTGTCCGCGCGCGCTCGGAGTCCTCAAGTCTCGAGAGGTATTCCCGAGCCCCCGAGCTGGCCTGGCGAATCTGGTCCAGCTCGGCGTCGAAACCGGGGCGGATGAACCCCCCATCCCGGGCTTGAGCCGGGGGGTCGTCGACCAGGGCTCGTCGGAGCAGATTGGCCAGATCGGCGGAGGGAGCAGCTAGCTCCGCTAACAAGGACCGAAGCGGGACGGATTGGGCTCGCTCGACTGCGACTACCACTCCCGGAAGCCGCTCCAGGGTTTCCGTCAGACTGCTGAGGTCGCGGGGGCTGGCGGCAGCGTGCACGCAGCGTCCCACCAGACGCTCCAGGTCTCGGCAGTTGCTGAGGGAACTTCGGACCAGCTCTCGGAGTGCCCCCGACTGAGCCAGTTCGGCGACGGCTAGCTGACGCTCGAGAATCGCCGGTAGTTGGCTGAGCGGCTCCTGGAGCCAGGCCCGGAGCCGCCTGGCTCCAAGGGGGGTCAGGGTGCGGTCGATAAGGCGGAACAGTGAGATGCCCCCACCGGGCGTCTCAAGCAATTCCAGGTTTCTCCTGGTGGAGGCGTCGAGGTTCATGGTGGCGCCGGGGACTCGCCAGCTGATTCTGAGAAACAGGGGGTCGATCGCCAGCTCCCCTTCCTGGCAATATTCGGCTACCGCCGCCAGGGCGCCCAGTGCCAGCTCCGACGCCTGGCTCACTTCCGGCCCCAGGGACTCGCTACCGGCTGACTCGACCAGGGCTAGTCCAAGCTCTCTGCTGAAG
The DNA here is from genome assembly GCA_049799515.1 of Candidatus Dormiibacterota bacterium. Lineage (GTDB taxonomy): Bacteria > Chloroflexota > Dormibacteria > Aeolococcales > Bog-877 > Bog-877. The sequence continues at coordinate 7,639 of JBARIA010000092.1, forward strand.
GCGGCCATCGGTCGGTGGGAGATCGCGATAGTCGGAGGCAAGCCAACCGGCTGCGGGGAGTCCTCGGGGAGAAGTAGCTCAGCTGTATCCAGCGCAGCCAGCTGGTAGCCAATCCCAGGCGAACTGATCCCTCCACTCAGGACGCCCAGCTGGCAGCCGCCGGTGCTGACATCGATCGCAGCCAGCCCCACCCGGTCGCCGTCAGGAAGCAGCGCCACGCACCTAGCCGTGGCGCTCGGGGCCAGGAAGCTGTCCTCGATGAGGGTCCCTGAGGTCAGCACCCGCACCACCCGCCTGGCAACCAACTTTCCCGGACGGGCCGGCTCGACCTGGTCGCAGACGGCCACCTTTAGCCCGGCGTCGAGAAGCTTCCTGGCGTACGGCGCCAGGCTCTGGTGGGGCACCCCGCACATGGCTATCCGGCCCGACTTGCCGAAGGGGCGGGCGGTCAGGGCAACACCAAGGATCGGGGCGGCCCGTTCGGCATCCTCCCCGAAGATCTCGAAGAAGTCCCCCATCCTAAATAGGACCAGGCAATCGGGATGGGCACGTTTGGCGGACCAGTATTGGCGAACGGCCGGGGTGTCCGGAGTCTCCGCCTGCACCTCCGCTTCGGGGCTCTCGGCGCCCACCGGCGTCAAGCGGCCACGAGCTGCCAGGCGGTAGCGGCGCTGACCCGAGCGGTCACCGTCTCACCTAGAGCAGCCTGCCTCTCCAGCCACGCCACCCGGTTCTGGCGGGTTCGGCCGTAGGCCCGGCCGTCCTCGCCCCATCCTTCGACCAGAACTTCCACCTCGGCCCCGATCAAGGATTGGTTCCGCTCTTGGCTGATCCGCCGCTGGAGCGCCAACACGGCTTGTAGGCGTTCCTTCTTGGTCGCCAGCGGCACGTCGTCCTCTCTTCGATAGGCGGCAGTCCCCGGGCGGGGTGAGTAGGCCTGGACGTGGACGGTGTCGAAGCGCACCTCGGCCAGCATCCTCATGGTTTCCGCGAACTCCCCATCGGTCTCGCCGCAGAACCCGACGATCACATCGGTGCTGAGAGAGATGCCGTCGACCCGGGCTCGGGACCGCTCCAGTACCTTCAGGTACTCGCCTACCGAGTACTCGCGCTTCATTCTCCCCAGACAGGAGTCGCTCCCCGACTGGACCGGCAGGTGGAACTGTTCGCAGGCGGTGGGGAGGTCCCTGATGGCGTCCAGCAGCCGGGCCGACGCGTTGCGAGGATGCGAGGTCAGAAAGCGCATCCGCTTGAGGCCGGGAACTTTGTCCACCTTGGCCATCAGTTCAGGGAGTCCTGATCCGTCCTCGGGGCTTACGTAGGAGTTCACGTTCTGGCCTAGCAGGGTGATCTCGACAACCCCGCGGTCAACCAGTCGCCTGGCTTCCACCTCTATCTGCTCCGATGGACGGCTGGACTCTCGTCCCCGTACGAAGGGGACGATGCAGTAGGTGCACATCTCATTGCAGCCGAGGATGACCGGCAGGTACGCAAGGAGCCGATCTGAGGCCGGCAGAGGCACAGGGCCCTCGAGGGCTCCCTGGTACAGGTCCCTGAGCCGGGCGAAGAACCCGTCGGGCTCGCGCATGTCGAAGACATAGTCCAGGTGGCGGAATCGATGGAGCAGGCTGCTCCCGTGCTCCCCCACCATGCACCCGGTCAGGGCGATGCCTCTTCCCGGACGGGCCTTCTTCCAGACCGCCAGCTCGCCAAGGCGGCTGCTGGCCCGATCCTCGGCGTGCTGGCGGACAGCGCAGGTGACCAGAACGGCCAGGTCGGCGTTTTCCAGTTCCACTCCCGGTACCATGCCCAACTCGGAGAACTGCTCCGCCAGGCTGTCCGCGTCGGCGCTGTTCATCTGGCAGCCGACCTGCCAGATGTTGACCCGGGGGGCTCGATCGCCACTGACTGCGATCGGCGTCCGCTGGGGACGGGCCTCCAGCAGAGGCAGCGGGCTGAACACCGACCTGGGCCCGACTGAGCCCGTCAGCGGACCTCCACCACGAGCCGGATCCCAGTCCGCTCTTCGCCGTCGATGGCGATGTCTATGAATGACGGGATGCAGACCAGATCCAGGCCGCCGGGGGCCACATAGCCCCGGGAGATGGCGATCGCCTTGACCGCCTGGTTGATCGCCCCCGCCCCGATCGCCTGGATCTCAACTCGGTGCTGGGTTCTGACCACGCCAGCAATCGCTCCGGCAACCCGCACTGGTTGCGAGGTGGCAGAGACCTTGAGTACTTCCACTGGGGTGGCGGCGCTCCCGCCGGTGGGCGAAGTCGGAATTGACAAGATGTCCAAGGTCCTGAAGTGTGATCCGGATTCTACGGCTAAAAGGGCAGCGGCGGACCGCCTGGCGGCCATACGAGTGGATTCCGGCGCCAGATGAACTGCCCGAGAAGGCTGACGCCGAGACAGATCAGGACCGCGGCAGC